>JAHISH010000178.1 GCA_018818365.1 Candidatus Omnitrophota bacterium
TGTTGGCGTGTTTCATCCCTGCGGTAGGAAAACCCACTTCTTTAAAGAAGACGACTTTATTACTCCCGGCATGGCGGATAAGTATCTTATAGTGTTTTTCTATCCAGTTTGCGGCTTTTTGGGGGTTGGTGACATGATTAAGGAACGGATGAATCGTAGGAAAGACCCAGTCTCCTATTTCAAGTATGGCATCATTATAATAATCAGTTACTTGTTCGGTGGTGGTTACGGGTTTTCCGGTTTTTTCTTTCACGTACGCGATTACTTCTTTAAGCGTAGCTATGTCGTAACGGAGATTGAGCCCTTCGTTTCCTACACAATAGCCATCGACATATTCAACTGCAGCGAGTGCATTTTCAAGCTCATTATTGCTCGCCAGGTCCCAAATACCCATTATCACTGCTTGGAATCCGGTTTCACGTGCTATGCGGGGTATCTGCGCCAGGATTTTATTCGCTCCATAGGTGACGATTCCCCGGAATCCGTAGCGAAAGAGCAGTTCCAGATCTTCCCTGATAGATTCTTCAGGAGGATACAGGTCGATATTAGGATTAAATCTGAGGGGGGCGTAGGCAATCCATTTTAATCGGGAAATCTTATCCCTGAAATCTTCAGGGATAAGACTATTCGCCAAGCAGTTCACCTGCGGCGCCAGAATAAGAAACGTCGTTAAGCAGAGCCGAATAAATTTTTGCATGAGGTGTTGTTCGCGGATACCAGTAGAGTCAGGCCTCTTAAAATAAGATTGGGCTCAATTACGTCAAAAGCGCCACAATATTTTTTTAAAAATGCAATCTCTCCTCCTGTGCCGATTACTTTTGCGTTTTTCCCAATAGAGACTTTTAGCTTTTTGACCAAATGTTCGGTAAGGCCGGCATACCCGTATACCACGCCGCCTAAGATACTGTCTTTGGTGTTCCTGCCGATTAGCTGACGTGGGGGGGGCGCGGCGCGTAATGAAGGTAACCGCGCCGTATGTGACGCAAGCGCATTTAAAGAAGTCTGTAATCCTGGTACGATCATCCCTCCCAGATATTCATTTTTTCTTGAGATGACATCAAAGGTGATCGCAGTGCCAAAATCGACTACGATGGAAGGAGCGCCGTATAAACAAATAGCGGCGTAGGCATTCACCAGACGGTCTTCTCCAACCTGTGCAGGGTTACGATATTTGTTCTTTATCGGGACGCGCACTTCTTTGCCTATCCGTAAAGGAGGCACTCCCACGAGTTCCGTAATGGCCCGGTAAAGTTTTACGCTTGCCTGCGGGACCACGCTGCAGAGTATGCTTTCGTGTATATTCTCTTTTCGTAATGCGCGTGTGAGTGCGGGCTGGTATGTAGGAAGATTCGTGGGGATGGTAAAATGCTTCGCGAGGATTTTTCCCCTCCAGATCCCACACTGTATGGTGGTATTTCCTATATCAATGGTCAGGAGCATGTCTTTTCGCGTAACTCTTTTATTGTATCTCTTAATTGCGCCGCTTTCTCGAAATTAAGGTTTCGCGCGGCCAACTCCATTTCGTATCCTAACTCTGCGATATATTCCGATAACTCATATTCTTGGCTGTTTTGGCCGGTAAGCCCCACCACAAACTCCTCTGCCTCGTGGAGGTCCTCGATTCCTTCTTTTATAGCTTTCAGTATCGAACGGGGAGTAATTTTGTGTTTTGTATTAAAAGAAAGCTGTATTTTTCTTCTGCGCAGGCTTTCGTTGATTGCGTTCTTCATTGAGCCGGTCGTGGTGTCCGCGTACATAATTACTGTACCGTTAAGGTTGCGCGCCGCACGGCCGGATACCTGGATAAGCGAAGTTGCCGAACGCAAGAATCCTTCTTTATCCGCATCGAGAATTGCGACCAATGAAACTTCAGGGAGGTCAAGTCCCTCTCTTAAAAGGTTTATTCCTACCAGGCAATCAAACTCCTTTTGCCGTAATTGACGTAATATCTTCGAGCGCTCAATAGTTTCGATTTCGGAATGTATATATTTTACCCTTAATCCTTTTTCTTGCAAATAATTTGTAAGGTCTTCTGCCATGCGCTTCGTCAGGGTGGTCACTAAAACGCGTTCATTCTTTTGGGCTCGAGAAAGAACCTGTGCGCAGAGGTCGTCTATTTGTCCCTGGGAGGGTTTGATGATGATTTCGGGGTCTAAAAGGCCAGTCGGCCTGATTATCTGCTCGATAACGATTCCTTTACTTAAGGTTATTTCATATTCATGGGGGGTTGCGGAAACAAAGACTATTTGTTTGGTGAGCTTGTTGAATTCATTGAAAGTCAGGGGGCGGTTATCTAAACAAGAAGGTAACCGGAATCCATAGCTGACTAGGGTCTCTTTGCGTGCGCGGTCAGCTTCAAACATCCCTCGAATCTGCGGCATCGTCACGTGGGATTCGTCTATAATAGTGATAAAA
>JAHISH010000003.1 GCA_018818365.1 Candidatus Omnitrophota bacterium
GCTCTCCGATGAGGCCGACCCCCGCATCAACTGCATATAATCGAGAATGAGCAGCTGGATATCGTGGTGCGACTTAAGCCGCCTGGCCTTGGCGCGCAGCTCCATCACCGAGATACCCGGAGAATCATCGATGAAGATTGACGCCTCAGAGAGTTTTCCTGCCGCCGCGGTAAGCCGTGGCCAATCGGAAGTTGCTAAGTATCCCGTGCGCACCTTATGCGCGTCAACCCTGGCGTGCGCGCACAGCATCCTCTGCACCAACTGTTCCTTGGACATCTCCAAGCTGAAGATCGCCGTGGGGATTTTTTCGATAATCCCCGCATATTCGGCGATGCATAACGCAAGCGCGCTCTTGCCCATCGAAGGCCTTCCTGCCACCACGATCAGATCAGACGGCTGCAGGCCTGCGGTCTTGATATCGAAATCGATGAATCCCGTCGGCACTCCGGTGACATGCGCCTTCTTCTGGTAGAGGTTATCGATGGTCTCGATACTATCTTTGACGAGTTCCTTAAGCGACGTATAATTGGTATGGATCCTTCGGTCGCTTACCTCGAAAATAAAGCGCTCCGCGCTATCGACCACGGAATCGATATCGCCTTCGCTCTCGTAACAAAGCTGCACGATCTTGGTGGCATTGGTGATCAACGTACGCAGGATGCTTCTTTCCTTCACGATGCTGACGTAATGGCCGATGTTGGCCGCGGTCGGCACGGAATTGACCAGCCCGGTAAGATAACTTGCGCCCCCTATTCCGTCGAGTATTCCCCTATTTTTAAGCTCATCGCTTAAGGTAATAAGATCAACGGCCTTATTGGCTTCAAAGAGGGTCATGATCGCATCGAAGATCCTGCGGTGGGAATCTTTATAGAACGAATCCTGGGTAAGCATCTCTGAGGCGACGGAGATTGCTTCTTCGTTAAGCAACATCGCCCCCAATATCGCCATCTCCGCGTCGATATTCTGCGGAGGAATTTTCTCAAGCAGTTCTTGCGCCATAGGGATATTATACTTTCACTTAAAAAAACTTTATTTCTTTACGATCCAGACCTTGATTGTCGCGGTGACCTCCGGATGGAGTTTCACCGGAACTTCATAGATACCTAATGCTTTTAACAGCTCCGGCAACAGTATCGCCTGCTTCTCGATCTGGTACCCTTCTTCTTTCAAGGCATTGGAGATCTCCTGCGCGCCGATACTGCCGTAGACATGGTCTTCGGTTTGGATAAGCGCGGGAATCGTCAACGACACGCTCGACAAACGTTCCTGCAATGCAAGCGCTTCCTGTTTTTTCTTTTCCTGCGATTGCTCCCTGCGCGCCTTCTCCTGCTCTAATTTCTTCACATTGGCCGCCGTTACTTCAACGGCCAGATTTTTTGGAAACAGACAATTGCGCGCATACCCGTCCTTGACCTGCACAACCTGCCCTGACTTGCCGATCTTTTCGACATCACTGGTAAGAATTATTTTCATAACGCACCTCGTCTATTTCCTATCGCACATACGGAAGAAGCGCCATAAAACGCGCCTTCTTGATCGCCTCAGCGACAATACGCTGGTGCTTGGCACAATTCCCGGAATAACGCCGCGAATTCATCTTTCCCCGATCGGTAATAAATGCCTCCAGGCGCTTAACATCCTTATGATCTAACGACTTGGTCTTATCCAGGCAAAGGCGGCAAAACTTTTTACGTATCCCCGGATGAGCGAATCGTTTTTTACGCATCCCGGGCTTTATCTTTGATCCCATCCGTGTATTAAGCCTCATTCGGTTCTCCCTCTCTTTCTTCTAACCATTCGTGTTCAGTAGTCTCCTGTAATACGGGCTCTTCGGAAACTCGCGCCTCCCCTTTTGCAGGAGCGCTCCCCAGAAACTGCACCCGTTCCGCCACCACCTCGATAGTAGTGCGTTTTTGCCCTGCCGCATCTTCCCAGGAACGCGACTGCAGCCTTCCTTCGACAAAGACAGGTCTTCCTTTTTGCAGATATTGATTGCAAACCTCCGCTTGCTTACTCCACGCCACGACGGTAATAAAACAGGTCTCATCCTTGAATTCTTGGGTTTTGGTACGGAAGCGCCGGTTCACCGCAAGACGCAAGTTTACCACCGCCGTGCCTTGCGGCGTATACCGTAATTCCGGATCTTTGGTCAGGTTTCCCATTAGGAATACTTTATTGAAATTTGCCATCGGTTTCTGTCCCCTCTCTCTTTCAGTCGCCCCTTATGACAATACGGTAAAAAGTGTTCTCAGGATATTCTCATTGAGGTTATAGGCGCGCCGGATATCCGTAATTGACAAAGGAGGCGCGGAAAACTCAAGTAAATAGTAGGTGCCTTCCTCGTACTTCTTAAGGGGAAAGGTAAACTTGCGCCTCTCTGCCCATACCTCCGCTTTCGATACCAACCCCTGATATTTGGTGATGACTTCCTGCATATGAGAAAATACGACCTTCTTATCTTCCTCCGACAAATCCGGCTTTACTATACAAAATGCCTCATACCTATTCATTACTCTCTCCTTTTTAACTTCTCCCGTTTTATACGTTCATTCCATGTATTCATGGCCTTAGTGATACCGTCGGTGGCCCAATTCTTGCCGCAATCGGCTGCCTCCTCGATAATACGGGGAAGCTCTCGTTGTTGCGTTTTGGAAAATGCCCCGAGCACATATTCGGCTACCGGCACGCGCGAAGAAGGCCTTCCGATGCCGATGCGTAACCGGCAAAAAGAATTATGCCCCAGTTCTTCGATGATCGAAGAAATCCCGCGATGCCCGCCGTCGGAACCTTGCGCACGGATCTTAAGCCTGCCGAATTCAAGGTCCACGTCGTCGTAAATTACCAGCATCTGGGAAGGGTGAATCTTCTCTTTTTCAAGGAGCGCGCGGACTGCCTTACCTGAAAGATTCATATAGGTCAGCGGTAAGGCCAAGAGGATCTTGGTGCGTTCGTACGTGCCTATCCCGCCGAGCGCATGGCACAGATGCTGCCTGCGTAAAGGCACCTGCAATTGTTTAGCTAAACTTTTTATGACGCGAAAACCTATATTATGCCGGGAGCCGGCATATAAAAAACCCGGATTCCCCAAGCCGACAATCAGCTTCATGACGCCACAACCATCTCGGTTACTTCTTTTCTTTCTTCTCTTTTTCTTTCGGCTCTTCTTGTCCTTCCGCGGGAACCTCTTTCTTCTCTTTGATTACCTCAGGTTCCTGAGAGACCTCTCCCTCTTCCGGAACAGCCGCTTCTTCCTTCATCGGGCTGGAAACGGTAAGCACGATGCTACTGGGGTCATTGAGGATCTTGACATTCGCAGGAAGAACCAAATCCTTGACGTGAATGGACTCTCCCAACTTCAGTTGCCCTATCTCTACCTCGATCCGCTTAGGAATATCCGTCGGCAAACACTCGACTTCGGCTTCCCAGAGTATATGCTCTAAGGAGCCGCCTTCCAGCTTGACGCCGATAGACTCACCCTTTGCCTCGATAGGAACATTCACCTTAATAGCCTTGGTCAAAGAGATCTCGTGGAAATCCACATGAAGTATATGCTCGTGCACGGGGTCATACTGTATCTCTTTGATCACGCAAAGACGCCCTTCTTGCTTCTTGTCGTCTTTGACCTGCAGCTTAATGACGATGCTTTCGGCGCGGTACTGATGCACCAATTGCAGGAATCTTTTATGCCCAAGTTTTATCGCCAGGGATTGCGTACCTTGCGAATAGACAATCGCGGGAATAAATCCCCCGTGACGTAAGGTTTTCGCCTCTGCGCTCCCGATCTCATCTCTTATTTCTGCCTCTAATAGTATCTCTTCCATTTTTCTTTACACTCCGTTCTTCTGCAGGTTAAGTGTCAAATGTGCTAATCAAATAAACAACTGACCGACTCTTCATGATGGATCCGCTTGATTGCTTCTCCTAAAAGCGAGGATACTGAGATAACCTCGATGCGCGGATGCCTCTTTTTCTCATTCAAAGGAATACTATCGCTAATATAAAGCTTCTCCAAATTCTTGCATTGGTCTATCCGTTCCATCGCCGGGCCTGATAAAATTCCATGGGTGATCGCCGCTTCAATCTTATTGGCCTTTGCGTTCTTTAAGGTCTGGACCGCTTCGATCAGGGAACTGCCTGTCGCGATCAGGTCATCGACGATAAGGCAATCCTTCCCGCTTACCTCTCCTAAGATATGCATGACCTCCGCCTTCTCCGGGGAGATACGCCGTTTATCGATAATGGCTAAGCTTGCCCCCAGGCGCTTTGCATAGGCCCGGGCCATCTTAATACTGCCGACATCCGGCGAAACCACGACCAGATTCTTAAGCGTTCCTTTTTTCTCAAGCTGCTCTATAAATGTCCCGACCGCAAAAAGATGGTCTACCGGAATATCAAAGAAGCCTTGGATCTGGCCGGCATGAAGATCCATGGTCAAGATCCTATTGGCTCCCGCGCTGGTCAGAATATTCGCCACCAGCTTCGCGGTAATCGGCACGCGCGGCTGGTCCTTTCTATCCTGGCGGGCATAACCGAAATAAGGAATGACCGCGGTAATGCGGTGGCTCGAAGCCCTCTTAAGGGCGTCGATCATAATCAAAAGCTCCATCAGATTTTCGTTAGGCGGAGGGCAGGTCGGCTGGACCACAAACACATCCTTTCCGCGGATATTATCGTTTATCTTCACGCGGATCTCCCCCTCGCTGAACCTTCCTACAAAGACATCGGATAATTTGATCTTAAGATACGCACAGATATCCTTGGCTAACTCCGGGTTTGCATTTCCCGTAAAAATGGCAATTTTATCCATGATTCTCTCCGTATTGACGTGCGCTACCCTCTCCGCAAAAAACGGGCAGGGACTCCCACGACGGTTGTCTTATCCGAAACGTTCCTGGTAACAACTGTACCGGCACCGGTAGTTGCCTTCTTTCCGATACGTAGCGGTGCCACTAAAATACTATCCGAACCGATAAACGCATCTGACCCTATACGGGTCTGATTCTTATTCTTTCCGTCGAAATTTGCGGTAACGGTCCCCGCCCCGATATTGACCCGCTCCCCTATCTGGGAATCTCCGACATAGCAGAAATGCTTCGCCCATGTCTTGGTACCCACGCGCGCGCGCGCCATCTCGACAAAATTACCGACAAGCACCTCATCCTGCAGGCGCACCCCTTCGCGCAAGTGCGCGAAGGGGCCGACCAGGCAACGGGCACCAATTGTAACATTCGTTTCGATCACTGTAAAGGGATAAATCGTCGTATCCGGTCCGATTTTTGCGTCGAAACTGATAAAAGTAGACGCAGGGTCAATGAGAGTAACCCCCTCTTTCATAAACCGTTCATTGATACGCTGGCGTACATGCGCAATTGCCTTGGCAAGCTCCACGCGGGAGTTGATCCCCATCGCTTCATCGGTATTCTTCGTCTTAATCGCATCCACTAATCCTTCATCCTTATACAAAAGCCCGATGCAGTCAGTCAAATAGTATTCCTTCTTCCGGTTATTCGGTTTGACCCGTCGTAAGGCCCGCGCCAAACTCTTTTTATTGAAACACATAATGCCGGTATTGATCTCTTTGATATCTTTTTGTGCATCATCGGCGTCCTTATCTTCAACGATCCCGCATACGCCGGCGTAGGAATCCCGCAAGATCCTGCCGTATCCCTCTGGTTTTGCCGACTCCGCGGTAAGGAGCGTGGCATCAAGATTGTTTTCAGTATGGTATTTTAATAGACGGGAAGTAGTCTCATAGGTCAATAAAGGAGTATCTCCGTAGAGGATCAAGACTGTTCCTGCGAACGGGCCTAACCGCGACAGTCCTGCCTTAACCGCATCGGCAGTCCCCAGAAGTTTCTTCTGTACCGCGACCGTGACGCCAGCGGGAAGCTCTTTACGTACCTCTTCATGCTTATGCCCCAAGACCACGACGGTCTTAGCGGCTTTAAGTTTCTTCACTAAATCAAGCACATAGTGGATCATCGGCCTTCCGCAAAGCGTGTGTAAAACTTTCGGAACGGCTGACTTCATGCGCGTACTCTTCCCGGCAGCTAATAGTATTACGGCGATCTTTTTAGGCATAATTGGTTACGGTAAGTTGCCCTGGAACACTTGTAGCTTTAGCTATAAATTATTGCACGCCAAGGATTCCTAATGACGGCACAATTTACGGAACGAGTATAGCGAGTGAA
>JAHISH010000179.1 GCA_018818365.1 Candidatus Omnitrophota bacterium
AGACTACTTAGTTTGAACAACAACAGAAGAATACAACTATTTACCACTCCCGCCAATGGGATAAGAATTACTCCTCCTAAAATCCCCGCAGCCCACCCCCCCATCAAATCAGCGCCATATAAAACCCCGGCAACCTCTCCGGCATCTTCGCGCAACTGCTGATAAAGCCTGCTGGCCAAGGAGAATTGCATTCCGGCAAGGCATCCGCATAAGAGGAACAAGCCTACTACCGCTAAAAACGCATAATCTCCCAGTCCGCTGAAGAACGGCACTATCACCAAGAGTAATAATGTATATACAATACCTCCTGCTTCTAGAAAGATGAAACCCCGCGCCCCCTTCCTAATCTTGGGGAAACCGGTAGTCATCATCATGCTGCCTACCGCACTGCCTCCCATAAAAAGGCTTACCAGTATCCCTATATGGTGATAGAGGTTGCCATAGAGTATTTGAAAAATAAAAATAAGAATAAGGGTAGAAAACATAGTAAAGAAACCCATGACGGCAATCGAGTAGACCAAAGGAAAGACCAATACCTTCCTTCTCTGAGTCATCCATATCGATATCCCCATAATCCCCAAAAGAAACAATGCCGCATAGCGCATACGCAGGTATCGAGTCTTTTCCAGAAGCCCGGGAAATCTAAAAGAGAATTTCTTGTTCGCTAAAAGGAAAGAGTAGAAGACCCCCACCGGCTTCATATCCCTATTGACCTCATAGGGCGAAGATGAAACTGTCCGCTCAAAATCCTGCCTCTTACGCGCATCCAGACGATAGGCAAGATATCCGGGGATAAGCAATACCGGGCTCATACGTATCTTAGCAAGCCTCTCTGAAATGGTGAAGGGCTGGATACCATTTAAATCGATCTCCGGTGAAGCCATGAATATATTGTAGTCTCCGGGAATCACCCGCACCGAAGAAAACTCTTCCTTCAAGGCGTGAAAGACACACCCATTGAGAGCGCTTAATTGGCTGCTCATATAAGAAGCGTTGCCGGACAGCCACAGCGCGAAGACTCCTCGCTCAGCAAGATGCGTTTTTGCTAAAGCAAAGAATTCCCTGGTAAAAAGTCGGTTTGTCGCTAAATCCGACTGGTTTGAGAAACCGATTAAAATAACATCATATCTGCGCGCGTCTTCCTTTAATAAGAACCTTCCATCCGTTGCCACGACCTTTACCCGCGGGTCACTTAATTCTTTTGCGGTAACCGCAGTAGGATACTTACGAACCATTTCAATTATAAGAGGGTCCAGTTCCGCATAGTCAAGATGACTTATAGGGTACTTCAGAATCTCATGGATCAATCCTCCCGCGCCTGCGCCGAGGACCAAGACTCTCTTAGGCTTGCCTTGGAACAAAAGTGGCAAATGACCAAACTCTTCCACGAATTGCTGGTCCGTATGAGGGCTGGTAATAAGCGGATTACCATTATAATAGAAGGTGTATTGATCTTTAAGCTTGGTAATGACAATATTTCCATATACAGAATTATGAGAAGAAAGAAGATGCCCCCCCCTCCACTGTAATGCCAGGGACGCGCGCTCCAAGAAACCTCCCCCGTCTAATGCAGCAAATAAAATCCCCAGGAGCAAAAAAATGACGCTTACTGCTCTGACAAACGCAGAAGCCCTCTGCCGGAACAAAAAAAACAGCAAGAGTAGATTCGTTTCTATGATAATAAATGCAGTCCAGAAAGAGCCGCAGAACGGAAGAATGACATACGTAAAAAGAATCCCTCCGATAACCGTCCCAATAGTCTCCCAGGCATATATTTTTCCTATGGGGTAAGATTTTTGCGCGCCTTCTGCTGCGTATAGTTTGGTACTCACGCTAAAAAGCGCACCGTGAGAAAAACTTACCGGCAAAAGAAGCCCCAGCGAAATAAAGAACATTTGCACAATCCCTATGCCTTCACCAAAAGATAATCCCAGAGCGGTCTTATAGATACGACAAAAGAATAGGGAGAATAAAAACGAAAAAGCAAATACGATGACCAACCCGCCAAAGACCAGGTCTTTTCTGCGAATCTTCCCGATTAACGCCCCGGCAATGAAGACCCCCAAGGCTTCCGTGGCAACCCAATTGGAGAGAATAATGCCGACGCTCAACTCATTGCCATAGAAACCGACCAGAAGCTCGCGCAGTAAGACCATCTGCGCGATGATCCCGCTTGCCCCAATGATAAATACGGATAAAAAGTTAATCGGCATAGTGCAAGAATTAAAAAGAAGGCTGCCTCATTACCCGGGGCAGCCTTCTGTAGTTATATGAGCTTGATACCTATAAACCCTTTTCGACAATATAATCGCACAAGTCAACGACGCGGCAGGAATATGCCCATTCGTTGTCGTACCA
Source organism: Candidatus Omnitrophota bacterium (assembly GCA_018818365.1). Classification (GTDB taxonomy): domain Bacteria; phylum Omnitrophota; class Gorgyraeia; order Gygaellales; family Profunditerraquicolaceae; genus JAHISH01. The sequence goes on from JAHISH010000179.1 coordinate 2,359, forward strand.
CCCCATAATCTTAACCAGATTCCCGCTAATCACTTTGGTCAGCGCGGCATCAAAGATACAGGAATAATTCGAGCCATAGAAATCCTTGGAGACTAATGGTTCGGTAAGATATTGCAGAATGCCCTTTAGATCGGATCCGGCTGCCTTCTGGAATGCCGCATTGACCGCTTCCACAGTCGTATCTTTCTCAAGCACGCAGCTTAAGTCGGTCAAGGAGACATCTGGAGTAGGAACACGGATGGCCAGGCCATCTAACTTTCCTTTAAGCTCCGGAAGCACCTCGCCGATTGCCTTGGCAGCACCCGTAGAGGTAGGGATCATTGACTGGGCGGCGGCTCTTGCCCGGCGAAGATCCTTATGAGGAAGATCCAATATCCTTTGATCATTGGTATAGGAATGGATAGTCGTCATCAATCCAGACTTAAGCCCGAAGTTATCAAGAAGCACCTTCACCATCGGAGCCAAACAGTTCGTCGTGCAGGAGGCATTCGAAATTATGGAGTGTTTTTTAGGATCATAGACCTTTTCATTGACTCCCAGAACGATCGTCACGTCTTGCCCTTTTGCCGGAGCGCTAATAATAATCTTCTTGGCCTCTCCGTTTTGAATATGTCCGATGCACTTTTCTTTTTCGGTAAAGACCCCTGTCGATTCCACCACGATATCAATGCCGTAATCTTTCCATGGGATCTCTGCGGGACTCTTGGCGCTTAATACCTTAAGCGTCTTGCCATTGACGATGAGGGCATCCTCTTTGGCCTCAACCGTAGCTGAGAGAGTACCGAAATTACTATCGTATTTCAAAAGGTGCGCTAATGTCTTCGTACCTACCGGAAGGTCGTTTACCGCCACAAACTCCAA
>JAHISH010000180.1 GCA_018818365.1 Candidatus Omnitrophota bacterium
AACGGTTAGTCAATGTCACCAAGAGTATCCGCGGACGTGACTGTAATAAAGTCTTTTTCCCGGCAATCTCCAACTCGTTAATAAGCCGGTTTTTAAGATACGGCTCCTGCCATGCGGGATCCTCCAACAGAGGGATAATGCGCTGGCGCGCCTTGGCGTACTCTCCTTCAAAATTATACAACTGTAACAAATCCAGAATAAGCATTTTGTCCGACGCATCCTTTTCCCAGACCGCTTCGTATTCACGAATAGCCAGCTGGTGCATACGCTTCGCGCGATAGGAAACGCCTAATTCCTTATGCGTCTGGATATCATTATTCTCATGTGCCATCTATATCTCCCAACGCGTGCGGCACTCCGGCCGACAGATCCCTTCAAAGCAGTTTTTAAGCATACTCTCCCGATAATGTTGCGCCTCAGGGCTATTCCAGATCTCATCAAGGGAGTTCTTATAAATATTCCCAATTGGCTTTGCGCAGGAGCCGGTCAAATACGTAGTCCCTTTATCGCAAATAAACATGTACTTCCAGGGCATCTTGCAGTACATCGCCTCATCAGTCGACGGCGGGGTATTGACCTTGATCGCACACTCTACCTCCTCTTCCTTTGATTCTGATGTCGGCAGCAATACATCCAGGTCTATGTTGTATTCCCTGGCTTTCTTACGCATCCGGGGAACTGCTTCGGTAATATACTCCAGAACTTTTTTGTCTTCATGGGAATAGAGAATATTCTCATTGGGATCCTCGTCAAAATGAAGCGCCATTACCGAAACCTGGCAAAATCCATGTTCATGGGCAAACTCTAAGAAGCTCTCTAATTGCTGATAATTGGTCTTCATAATTACCGCATTCAGGCGCAGGGGGGTTTTCGAAAAAACCTTCTTCTTGACTTCATTGACGATCCCGATATTCGTCACAAGCTTCTCAAAATTTGAACCGCGCCGTATATATTCATAGACCTCTTTAGTCGTACCATCGACAGAGAAGGTGAGTTCCGTGTTGGGAGCACTTAATATCCGTTCGATCCAGCGCCGCGTAAGGATAACGCCATTGGTAATAACCTGCTGCGAAAGTTGCGGATACACCCGCGCCTTCTCGAACATCTCGTCAAAATATTCGCTCAAAAAAACCTCTCCTCCCAGCCAAACCAGGCGCTCCAGATACGGATACAGCGCGATTACCTCATCCACGGTCTTGCGCGGGATATCCCAAGGAGTTGACCAAAGCCCGCAGGTGCGGCACTTGATATTACACCGGGAGGTAAGCGTGACCCAAAGGCGTTTTACCTTGGACTGGATCACCGTCTTTTTCTGCATGATCTCCACTTCATTCAAGATCGTATCCTGGAAGAAAAGGTCTCCGGGCCGAAGCGCCAGTACTTCTTGAGCCTGTTGCTGAGCTAATTGCGGTTCATTATTCAATAAATGCAACTGCACAAGCTTCAAACGGCTCTGTACATCCTGAGGGCTTAAGGTTTTCACGCAGGTGATCTCTGAAATCGCGGAAGGATACTCTTTAATCCGCTGATAGATACCCGCCAGTTCTAAATGTGCGTACCTGCTTTCAGGATCAAGCGCGAGAGCCTTCTTAAAATGAGTAATCGCACTTTCATACTCGCCTTTTAATGTCTGCAGCTGTCCCAGACAAAAATAGACTTCGCTATTAGATTCGCTAATGGCCAGCGCTTTCTTAAGCTCCTCTTCGGCACGCGTAAAGTCATTCTTTTTTTGAAAAATCTTGCTCAATTCGATATGTGCCTGGTCATTTGGCGAAGATCTTTTAATAACCTCTTCTATTTCGGTGGTGGCTTCATCGAGCCGGTTGATCATACGCGACGTCTCCCCAAACTCCCAGAGTGCTTCCCGATCACACGCATTTCTTCGTAAGAGTTCGGTAAATTCCCCCAGGGCTTCGGCACCACGATTCATCATCTTGTAGGTCTTGCCTAACTCCAGTTGTACGGCTTCCACATCAGGATATTTTTTACGTAAAGCCTCAAAGCCGTTGATCGCCTCTTCGAACTGAGATTTTTCGCGTAACACAAAAAGGGCGTTGATATCCTCCGTGATTTTCCTTGAAGGAGAAGAAACCTTCTGCGATACTACGGTATTCTCGGCTGTTTCTTCTGGCTTCTCCTGCACCTTCGGTAAGGGAGGAAGTTCCCACTCATCAAGCCATAAAGAAGTCCATCGTTCTTCATCCCCCACAACCATCGACTTCCAGCACGGGCAATTATCAGTAGGGCACACCAACGCTTTATCAAGTAGCTGGAAGCCTTCATCCGCAAGATTACCGATACGATCCATGCCTCCATCCGCGCAGCAACGGTAGGCATCGGCATTCGGATAGATCCTCGCGTAGGTCTGCCCCATACGGCAGGGTTTTCCTTTGGTATTGCGTATCTCTCCCTTACGCCAAGACATGACCAGGCGGCTTGCTTCATCCAGAGAATAAATTTTCGCTACCTCCTCTACCTCGTACGCCTTAGGGTAACTTTTCCCCTCATACTCTCCGGAGAAAGGATGGATAATAAACGGTATCTTCATTACGGCATACGGTTCTTTACAGGCATTAATTCTCTCGATAAACGGAGGATAGGCGACACAGGAGACTACGATTTTGAAACCACCGGCGTGCAGTATCCTTATATTAGAAAGAAAATCATCGGGACTTACATATTCAAGATGCAGGCTCGCATCCAATCTAACCTTCTCCGGTTTAATCCTGGCAACAAAGGCATCGACATCAAAAGAAAGGTTGGTATTGATCTGCAGATCATGGTACTGCGAAACCTGTTCCACCAGATCAAGAAACCCCGGATATGCCGAAGGTTCTCCTCCATCCATACGGATACGACAAGGGCCGTATTTCTTATACACGCCCTCCCAGATTTTTACCCATTGCGCAACAGAAAGATATGAGGCGACATTCTTGGGCTGTTCGTTAAAACATTCTTTTTCCGGCTTAGGGGCATAACAATAGCGGCAGCGGTAATTACACTGGTAATGCATGCCCCAAGTCAGAAAAACTTTATACGGAGCGGTTTCTTTACGTATGCCTCTTACCTGACCGCTTTTAATCAGCCAATCGCGCAATTGCTGATTCTCAGGGTTTACCACGAGTGCCTCCAGAAACTCATTATGCGCCTGGGAATATTTCCCCTGGAGCCGATAAATCTCCCCCAAACACACATGCGCCTGCTCTTTCTGCTGCTCATTAAGGGGTATCTGCAACGACTGTTTAAAAAGCTCTTCTGCCTTGGCAAACTCCTGTTTATTGCGATGAAGTTTTCCCAGCTCTATTAATCCCCACGCATTCGCAGGGTTAATCTCCAAAACTTTGGTAAATTCCATAATCGCCTTATCAGTACAATCCTGCCGCATCAAGGTGTACCCCTGTTGGAAATGTTGTTTTTCTTC
>JAHISH010000181.1 GCA_018818365.1 Candidatus Omnitrophota bacterium
AGGGGCAAAAAAGATGTATGCCCAGCTCAGTCGCACAGAATTCAAGGCCTACCGTGTCGGGTTAGTGCACGGGAGGCAGAAACAAAATGAGCAGGATATGGTAATGGAGAGATTTAAAAAGAAAGAATTGGATGTATTAGTGGCGACAACCGTCTTAGAAGTCGGTATTGACATTGCCAATGCAACAGTTATGATTATTGAACACGCACAGCGATTCGGATTAAGTCAGCTTCATCAGTTGCGCGGGCGTATCGGAAGAGGGCCTGATGCATCGATATGTCTTTTGGTCTCTGATGCGCAGACTGAAGAAGCAGAAGCGCGTCTGGCAGCAATGGTGCAGTACCGCGATGGGTTCCGTATCGCTGAAGAAGACCTGCGTATACGCGGGCCTGGGGAATTCTTTGGCAGGAGGCAGCATGGGCTTAGTGAGCTTAAAATCGGCAATCCCCTTGCACAGATGCATCTTTTGAAGCGGGCAAGGGAGGAGGCGGTGAGATTGCTGGCAGGGGATTTGCGTCTTGAAGGAAAGAATCATCTATTACTCAAGGAGAAACTCCTGCAGAGGTTTCCTGAGTATGAGAGTCTGATGCTGGTAGGATAATAATTGGCTTATAAGCTGCAAAGTCTGACGCCCGAAGCAGATGGTTAATACTATGCGTATAATCACAGGTCAATATAAAGGAAAAAAAATAATAATGCCTAAGGGTATCCGTCCTACCCAAGATAAGGTGCGAAAGGCCCTTTTTGATATTTTGGGAGATCTGGAGGGGGTATCTTTCCTGGAACTCTTTGCCGGTTCCGGGGCAGTGGGGTTTGAAGCAATCTCCCGGGGTGCTGCGGAGGTGACCTTGGTAGAATATAACCGGGACTGTCTTCTCGCCCTTAAGAAGAACATAAGTTCTTTAAAACTAGAAAGTTGTACACTGTACCCTCTTGAGGCAGAGAAGGCGATTAAAAGGTTCCATGAAGAGAATGAAATTTTTGATATTGTCTTCTTGGATCCGCCTTATTATCTAGGGATGTCAAAAAAAGTCTTGCAAATGCTAGGGGTCTATGTTATAGTACCGCCCACTGGTTTTGTGGTAGTACAGCACTTTAAGAAGGATGAGCTCCCAGCCAAGCTGGGAGTTTTGAGTTTATTTAGAAAATCGAAGTACGGCGATACCGTCCTTTCGTTTTACCGTAAAGAGACAGTTGTGTAATGTTCTATGTTTAATGTATAACGTAACCAGGCGCATTACACAGCAAACGTTCAATATAAAACCACGCTATCCTGAATATGTGCCAGAAAGCAATCTATCCGGGGACCTTTGATCCGGTAACGTACGGACATATTGATCTTATTCAACGGGCAGTCGGGATTTTTGGTGAGCTGACCGTTGCCGTCGGGCATAATTTCCATAAACAGCCTCTCTTTGAAGTACAAGAGAGGGTGGCGTTGCTTGCGCAGGCAGTCGGTGACATTGAAGGGGTGGCGGTCGTCGAATTTAAGGGGTTAGTGGTTGATTTTGCACGCGCGCAGAAAGCGAAAGTCTTAATCAGGGGCCTTCGCATGGTCTCCGATTTTGAGTATGAGTTTCAAATGGCCCTGACGAATAGGAAGTTTTCTCCTGAAGTTGAGACCATATTTCTCATGCCTCAAGAATCCTACAGTTATCTTTCTGCGAAGCTTCTTAAAGAGGCTGCTTCTTTGGGGGCAGATGTTTCTAGTTTTGTCCCTGATTTTGTGCAGGATGCTTTAAGAAAGAAGCTTTGTAAGGTCTGATGCGGTGAAGATTGATGCGTTGCGAATACCTCCGGAAGGAATAAATCTGCAAGAGGAGTTCTGGCCTGCGGATATGGATTTAGAGACGCAGGTAATCAGCTTCCGAGGGCCTCTTAAGGCAGAAGCAGCCGTCGAGAAGATCACCAATGCGGTCAGTGTCATGGTGCATGTGGTGGCAACTGCCCAAAGCACCTGCAGCCGTTGTTTAGAAGAGTTTGAAATCGCAATCGATAAGAATATTGCATTGAACTATTCTTCCGCCAGGGAAGCGCCGGTAATCGATATCAATCCCGATATCCGCGAGGAGATTATCTTGGATTACCCTATGAAGCCATTATGCCGGCCGGATTGTAAAGGTTTGTGTTCCCACTGCGGCAAGAATCTTAATAAAGGAGGATGTAACTGTGCCACTACCTAAACAAAGACATTCTAAAGCACGAGGAAGGCGTCGACGTACACATTGGAAATTAAAGATTGAGAATTTCTCGGTCTGTCCTCAATGTAAACAACCGAAACGCGCGCATCGCGTCTGTCCGGTCTGCGGAACGTATAACGGCAGGCAGGTTGTCGAGATCAAGGTTAAAGAGAAGAAGAAGCCTCGGTAAGCACCAATAATCATCTATGAAAATAATTGTTGATGCAATGGGGGGGGATCACGGCTCCGGAATCGTGATCGATGGGGTTATTTCCGCAGTAAAGGAGTACGGCTGCGAGATTGTGTTAGTCGGCGACCAGGCGCAGATCACCTCGGTGTTACGCAAACGCGGATATTTCGGTGATAATATCTGCGTATATCATACCAGCGAGGTTATTGGAATGCATGACTCTCCGGCAACCAGCGTCCGCCGTAAAAGAGACTCCTCAATTGTCGCGGGTATGAATTTGATAAAAGAAGGAAAGGGCTCTGCCTTTTTTAGTGCCGGAAATACCGGGGCGGTAGTCTGTGCCGCAACCTTAGGGTTGGGGCTCTTGCCTTGTGTCGAGCGCCCGGGCATTGCGATTGTTACTCCTACCCTTAAAGGAATTTCGGTTATCATTGATGTGGGGGCCAACATCGATGCCAAACCATTACATCTGCTCCAGTATGCGGTTATGGGCAAGGCCTATCTGCAATGTATCTTTAATAAAGAAAATCCTTCTATAGGGCTCTTAAATGTCGGTGAAGAAGCGAGCAAAGGGACAGATTTCATCAAGGAAACGTATGAATTACTTTCAAAAAGTAATCTAAATTTTATGGGGAATGTCGAAGGCAAGGCACTTTTTTCCGGCAACTGCGATGTGGTGGTCTGCGATGGTTTTATCGGTAACGTTGCCTTAAAGGTTACCGAAGGTACTGCCGAGGCAATTCAGGTGTTTTTAAAGAGGCACCTTTTAAAGACGAATCTCTTGGGCAAGATTGGGATTTTGTTGCTCAAGCGGACGTTCCTTAATTTCAAAAAGGATCTCGACTACGCGGAATACGGCGGCGCGCCTCTGTTGGGGGTCAACGGTGTCGTCATTATCGGACATGGCCGTTCCAATGCCCGGGCGATAAAGAATGCCATTCGTGTCGCAAAAGAAGAAGTAGACCGTAATATTAACCAGAAGATTATCGAAGGTATCGGCTCGCAGAAAGACTAACCAACCCGTATACATTTATGAAGAAGATCGGCATTATCGGTGTAGGGGAGTATTTGCCAAAGAAGATCTTGACCAATCAGGATTTGGAGAAGATGGTAGATACTTCTGATGAATGGATTACTACTCGTACCGGCATCAAACAGAGGAGATTGGCGGCAAAGGAGGAAGCCACATCTGATTTGGCGATCAAGGCTGCCAAAGATGCACTGGTTGATGCCAAGGTACACGCGAAAGATTTAGATCTGATTATTGTTGCGACCATTACCCCGGATATGCCGTTTCCTTCGGTATCTTCGATTTTACAGAATGCGCTCTCTGCGACAGATGCCGCGTGTTTCGATATCTCCGCGGCCTGCGCGGGATTCGTCTATGCGTTAGTGGTTGCCCAGCAGTTCCTTGCAACCGGGATGTATAAGAAGGCATTAGTAGTGGG
>JAHISH010000182.1 GCA_018818365.1 Candidatus Omnitrophota bacterium
AGGCCCTTGTAATTCTTCATGTCTGTTTTGTTCCCGGGGCCATGCGTATTCTCATTTTGACCTTACGCGGTTCCGGGAGAAGATAGAAGAAAAAATACCTCTTGCGTTGGCCTTAGCCGAGGAATTTATCTTTACCGGTTCAGGGGAGTACCTGCAGCTAGAGAATTGGCGCATGATCTTGGATCACTTTGATATGCGGTATCCCTACGTGAATAAGATGTTCTCGACTAATTCTTCTTCTTTGCGCCGGGAGGTTACCGAGGTACTTACCCAGCATAAGAGCCAATACTCTATCCATGCCTCTTTGCATGCATCGAATGCGGAGCTGCACCGTTCTATGACCCGCATGGATAACTTTGATCAGATTCTTGATCAGATTAGCTATCTTATGCAGGCGCGTTTACAGAATAATAACGTGCGTCTTAATCTATTCTTTGTGGCGACTACCCTAAATATCGATGACCTTCCTTCGTTTGTACGGTTGGCCAAAGATCTGGGGGTTGACGGGGTGGTGGTCAACTATAATTATATTTATGTACCGGCGCAAAAATACCTTTCCTGTTATTTCCGTCAGGAGCATACCAACCGCATCTTTGATCAGGCCGCGCAGGCCGCCAAGGAGGTAGGTATTCGTGTAAGCCTGCCGCCTCGTTTCGGAGAGAACAAGTATCCGGAAGTTGATATCTGCCGGGAACTTTGGTCACAGATGATGCTTAATGATGAAGGAAGTGTGTTGCCTTGCGATGCCTCACATGATTGCAATCTTAATATCCAAGAGGTGTCTGATTTCGATGCGGTATGGAATTCAGCGTATTATGTGAAGATGCGCCGGGAACTGGTCTCTGCGGGGCATACCGAATGCTTCAGGCACTGCCACCGCGCAAACCCTAAAACGGTCAATATTTTCGAAAGCCACGTGATCCATCGCGGGAGAGAGGGAGCAAAAATCGATGAGTACTGGGAGGACAATTTTTAGATGATTACCCAGGCACAAGAGATGCCGCGCGTTCGGTTTACCTGGAATATCCACTACGCCTGCAATTTTCGCTGTCCGTATTGTTTCTTTGACGGAAAGTGGGCGGAGTACGGCAGGAGGAATATTTATCAATCTTCGGGAGAATGGATGCGCGATTGGAACAAAATTCTTCAAGTACACGGCCGTTGCTATATTTTGATAACCGGAGGGGAGCCTTTTATGTACCCCGATTTTATCGAGTTGATGCGGCAGCTTTCTAGGATCCACTATCCTCTTAATATCTCGACTAACGCTTCCGGTGATCTGGAGTCTTTTGTGAAGGTAATAGATCCTCAACGGGTATCTCTCTCGGTAAGCCTGCAACCGCATTTTACCAAACTTGATGCCTTTTTAGAGAAGATTGCGTTACTGCGTGCGCATCAATTCTACGGGTGCGTAAACTTTGTGGCATATCCTCCGTTTCTTAAGAATATTTCCTTTTATCAAGATAAATTCAAGGAAAAAGGGGAAGAACTTAAGATCATCCCTTTCTGGGGGAAGTATCAAAATCAAGAGTATCCTTTTTCCTATACGCAGGAAGAAAAGAAAATGGTGGGCATCACTGACGCATGGTTTAGCAAGGTACGTAAAAAAAATTCTCGTTGTCCGGCGGGGTACAACTCCGCGCTGATATTTCCCGACGCAAAAGTTGCCCGCTGCGGACAGATCGGAGAACGCATGGTTATCGGAAACTTTCTTGACCCGAGTTTCAGGCTTTTAGAGAAGCCTCTTCCCTGTGATGCGGAATACTGCCCCTGTGATGAGAATGAGTTATTCGGAGAAGGGCCTGAAAGAGGAGAAGATGCCTGAGCGCGGTACGGCGATATACGGGCGAATCACCTGGCTGACGCACTTTGCCTGCAACTACCGATGTACCTACTGTTTTTATCATGAGGGGTGCGGGTGGGAGATATTAAAAGCACAAAATAGATATTTTTCCGTCGCACAATGGGTGGATGCCTGGCAGCGTTTATACGATACCTATGGGAGGTTTGTGATTATCGCGACCGGCGGAGAGCCATTTATCTATCCGGGATTCGAGAATATCATTCAGCAGATTTCGTCACAGCATTATCCGATAAACATTTCTACGAATGCATCGCAAGATTTAGAGAGGTTTACCGATGTGGTTGATCCAGAGCGGATTACCTTATCACTGAGCTTTCATCCTCAATTTGAGAGTATTGAAGAATTCTTTGGTAAAGTAGCGTTGGTGCGCAGAAAAAAATTCCAAGGCTGCTTGAATTTAGTGGCGTATCCTTTATATCTAAACAAGGTAGAGTATTATCAGGGATATGCGCGCGCATCAAGTGAGCAATTTAAGGTTATTCCTTTTCGCGGGATCTATCGTCAGAACGCCTATCCTTGGAGTTATTCGGATGAGGAGCTAGAACGCGCGGGGATAGAGACGGATTGGTTTGTGAAAGTAAGAAGAAAGGGAACCTATTGTCAGGCGGGTGTGCAGAGTGCGTTACTTTTACCTGATGGCCAGGTGGCCAAATGCGGCCAGATGTTTTATAGCGGGATCATCGGTAATTTCTTTGATCGGGAATTCCGGTTGCGTCATGAGGCAGCGCAATGCGAAAGAGAAATGTGTCCCTGCGCGGAAGATAAAATATTCGGAGAGGCAGAGTTGGTATGAGTGATACTAAGAAAATCTATTTCAGTTGGGACATTCATTATAGTTGTAATTTTCGTTGTCCGTACTGTTGGTTCTATAAGGATTGGGCCAGCCTTGCCAAGCGTAACCTGTATCTAAAGCCTGATGAGTGGGTCAGGCATTGGAGGAGAGTTTACGATAAGTACGGAGAAGTAAGAATCGAGATCGTCGGGGGAGAGCCGTTTATCTATCCGAATTTTATCGAATTGGTAAAGAAAATATCCGCATTTCATCGGGTAAAGGTTACGACTAATCTCTCCGGTGATATTGAACGGTTCGTCAAGGAGATCGACCCGGCACGGGTCACTTTGGATTTGAATTTCCATGTGCTCTTTATTGATTTAGAGACGGTGCTTAAGAAAGCGCATATCTTGAATGATGCGGGCTTTAACGCCGGCGTCTGTTACCTGGCATATCCTCCGCAGATGCATAAGATCAAATCTTTGAGCGAGCGGTTTGCAAGAGAGAATATCGGATTTGCGTTGGCGGCATTCTGGGGAGAGTATAACGGGAAGAAGTATCCGCAGAGCTATACGCAGCAAGAGCGGGATATGATGCGGCCTTTTCTCGGGGATGTGGATCGTATTGATTTCCATTTAGATGGCCATAGCCCGAAAGGAAAACTTTGTCGTGCAGGACAAAGGTACGCCAGTATTCAGGCAGACGGCAAGGTGGTGCGCTGCGGCCCCTTAGGAGAGAGAGCAATAGGAAATATCACCGACGATAACTTCGCGCTTTTGGATAGACCTATGCCCTGCGAATCAGATTTTTGTCCTTGCAATGAGTATGGGAATATTGTGGAGGATGAGTCTGAAAATAAAATGGATTCTCCGCCTCCCGAGTCTCCTCAAGAAGAAACCGCGTTGACGTTAGTTTCGGAAGTTCTCCCGTCAACTTCTGTCGGCCCCACTGATGTCCTTTATCCCAAGCTGGATCCTCCTTTTCGCGTGCATTGGAATTGGGAGTTAGGGCTTCATTGTAATTATAAGTGTTCTTACTGTGAGGTCTGGCCTAAGGGTAAAGAGGGAAAACTCTTGATCATGGAGCCTGCGGAATGGAAAAAGATATGGGGCCGTATGTTTGAGAAATACTGGTGTTGTCATATCCGTTTTTCGGGAGGGGAGCCTACTATTTATCCAAAATTTGCGGAGTTAGTCTCGGTACTAAAGAGTAAACATACGGTGGATATTACCACCAATCTGAGTTTCGATCTTAAGGAATTCACCAAGAAGGTAGAACCGGGAGGGGTCTCTATCTCCGCAAGTTTTCATCCCGAGTATAACCAGATTGATGATTTCTTGCAAAAGATTCTTTCCCTGCACCGTAACGGCTATCCTTCGACTATCGCCTACGTCGCGTTTCCGCCTCATTTAGGAAGACTGAAGGATGCCAAGAGCCTGGTTGAGGCAGAGAAGGTGCTTTTTAAAATAATTCCTTTTAAAGGAGAATACCAAGGGAGAAAATATCCTGATTCTTATACTCCCGATGAAAAAGCCCTTATTGAAGGAATGGCTAAGAATTCCGAGAATTCCCATCTTAACGATATTAACAGCCGTTGGTATGATTGGAATGTGAAGCGTCAAGACCAAGAACGGCAGAAAAAAGGCAAGCTCTGCCGCATGGGTCAGATGTATGCAAAGATTCTGCCTGACGGATTGGTGGTGCGCTGCTGTGCGTTAGATAAAGACGGAAAGCCATTAGGGGTAATAGGGCATATTACTGATTTGAACTTGCGGCTTTGGGATGAACCGGTAGAGTGTTTCGCTCAGAATTGCCCGTGTTTTAAGGGTATGTTGGTGGGGTTTGAAGAAGAGAAGTGGGTTCCCTTGTGGGAGGGGCCGGAGCATCCGGTGTATAAAATAGAGGATGTCAGGAAGGCAGCGCAAGACAAAGGGGAATCGGTGAACCCAGTGAGTACGCAGAGTGTGATTGTGGCGGAGCCTGAAGTAAAGAAAGCGGGGCGGGAGCAGATCAATCCTTACCGGGTATTCTTTACCTGGGATATCCATTACGCGTGTAATTTTCGTTGTCCCTATTGTTTCTTCTG
>JAHISH010000183.1 GCA_018818365.1 Candidatus Omnitrophota bacterium
GAATTCCATGATGATAAGGTTATCCTTGAGCTTGATGATTTATTAAGGCCCCATGATGTGATGTACGTGATGCTAAAAGATATCCGTGATATATCCGGCAATACAGTATCTCGCGGATACCGCGGAGCGTCGTACTCTGTGCCGTCGGTGCCTTTGCATCTAGAGTTACGGCCTTCTGCAAGTTCCCAGGCAGTTAATAGCGCGATAAGTGTTTCGGTGACTGCCCGCTGTCTTTCCGGCCGCGTGCTGCAATTCGTTAATAACAGGTTTACCCTGCAGGTTACGGAGAGCGTTCCTGACGAAAGCACCCAGCTTTCGCCTGCGCAGGTTCTGATGCAGGATGGTGTCGGCGAGTTTAAAATCAATGATTCTTCAGCGGAGACTGTGCGCGTGACGGTCAGCGACCCTGAGAATGCAGTCCCCTCCGCAAGCCTGGAGTTGGAGTTTAGGTAGGCGTTGATGTCTCCTGCGCCGGTTTGGCGATAGGAATCTTAAAGATAAACGTCGTGCTGAATTCGCCTTCCCTGGGGGGTTGGCTTTCGACAGTAAACGTACCTTTGTGGATCTCCGCAATAATGTTCTTAACGATAGCTAAGCCCAGCCCTGTTCCATGGGCCTTGCCGGAAGTATTGAAAGGTTCACCTATTTTCGCCGCGACTTCCGGAGGCATACCCGGTCCGGTATCCATGAGCCTGATCTCTAGCATCGAATCCACCTGATTGGTAACTATCTTGAAACTCCCGCCTGCAGTCATTGCATCCCGGGCATTGAAGCAGATGTTGAAGATCGCCCGCTGGATCTTGGCTTTATCGATGCAGGCCTTCCCTTTGAAATTTGATTCTACCTGAAGTTTTATATTGTGCGGTTGAAAGTCCCTTTCAAGATAGGTGCCGATTTCTTTCATCAGATCATCGATCGGATAATCCCGTAATAGAAACGTAGTCTTTCCTTTGACAAAGTCCATGACCTCGGTGGTCATTCCGGTCAGGCGGGTGACTTCGTCGCCAATAATACGCGCATATGTCTCTCTGTCTTCCTGGGAGAGCGCAGGCATCTTAAGCAGGTCCGCGCAGCCGCTGATCGCGCAGAGAGGATTCCTGAGGTCGTGCACCATGCGGCTGGTGGTATCTCCTATTGCCGACATGCGCTCCATGCGCAGCATCTTTTTCTGCATCTCTACCAAGCGGTCATGTTTAGTTTTAAGCGCCTCATGCTTCTGGAAGAGTCGCTGGTAGAGCTTGGCGTTCTCAATGGCGATCGCAGCTTGTCCGGCTACAATTTCAAGGAGGCGCACGTCCGCGTCTGAGAATTGCGGAGCACCGATTTTGTTAATTACCTCTAAGGCCCCGATAAGTCTCTGTTTGAAGAGGATCGGTACCGCCAAAATAGATTTGCTTTTAAATTGGGTCTTCTTATCGACATCGGAATGAAAGCGCTCGTCCTTGGAGACATCGACGATATTCAAGGGTTTTCGGGTTTCGGCAGCGTAACCGATAATTCCTTGCCCCATCTTCAGGCGGATCTCTTTGACCTCTTTGCCTTTTTCTCCGGTTGAGACCGTGAAACGCAGGTCTTTCTGCTGGCTGTCGTAGAGGGCGATGGAACTGGCTTCGGCTTCAACCGTGCGAGAGGCCTCCTGCATGATCAGCTGTAAGAGTTCATCTAAATCCTCAATGCATCCGAGGAATTCATTGATTTTGTGCAGCGCGGAGATTTCTTTGTTCTGATCCAGGGATTGGTCCATGATTATTCTCCTTCTATTTTATTTTGACGTAGGCGTAAGGTACCTTCGAAACGGTAAGGAGTCCCTTCAGGCGTTATTAGATTTGAATCGATCCATTGCGTGAAGAGCATGCGATAGGAATCCACTATTTCTTTTTCCGGCCTGCCGGACATCCGGTCTAGTTCTTTGCCTTGGGTACGCATGACCAGGCAGGGGATGGTATCGATGCCGTATTCTTTGTTCAAGGTTTCCCATCGGGCTTGTCCTTCCGGAGTCTGAAAGTCCATATATTCTTTGCCTAATTCAAAGCGGCAGAATTCTATCCGTCCTGTATACTCCTTTTCGATTTCTTCATAGAACATAGCTCTCCCCACTTCACCTCGCAGTCGTCTTACATCTCTTATTCCCATTGCGCTCAGAATTTCCAGAAGCTGGTCCCTCCAGGCACAGATCATATTGATGATACGCTGTGTGGCAGTTTTGGGATTGAGCTTATTTATCTCTGCAGGACAACTTTTAATTAAACAGTCTTTGCA
>JAHISH010000184.1 GCA_018818365.1 Candidatus Omnitrophota bacterium
AACACCGAATGCCGCAGAAGCGCGAGGAATTCTTTAATCTTTCCAAATGCGCATCGAGGCAGACAATGGCGTTCTTATACGAGCGCATAGATTCAAAAACCCCCCATCCGGATAATAATCCTACTGAGGTCGCAGATAACTTGGTCTCTTCTCGTAATATATATTTGCCGTTGAAGAAAACTATCGGTGATTTTTTGATTGCGCAATCACTTTTTCCCATAGGTTACCCCCGCATTGTCTCTCTCATTGCCACGGCCTTAACCAATGTTTCCTGATATTCTTCTTCCGGGACCGAATCCGCCACGATACCGCCGCCGGCCCCAAAAGAAAGCGTCGAACCTTTCTTAAGCATCGTACGGATCAAAATATTGAACTCCATCCCTCCATGAAACCCCAGATATCCTAAGCACCCCGTATAGATCGAACGCCGCGTAGGCTCTAGTTCTTCGATAATCTCCATGGCGCGAATCTTGGGACAGCCGGTAATGGAGCCTCCGGGAGAGCAGGCGCGCAAGGCATCAATCCGGTCTTTATCGCGCGCAAGCTGGCCTTCGATGATTGCAGTAGTCTGGTATACGGTACGATAGGTTTCAAGCAGGCGTAGGCTGCGCACGTTCACGGAATTATATTCGCAGACTCTTCCCAGGTCATTGCGTTCCAAATCCACAATCATGGTCAATTCCGCCTTATCTTTACGGCTCTTTAAAAGCTCTTCCTTAAAAAACCTATCCTTCTCTTTTTTCGCTGAGCGTGGACGCGTCCCCTTCATGGGCCGCGTGATGATTTTTTTCCCCTCCACGCGTAAGAACCGTTCCGGAGAAGAGCTGATAATCTGAAAGTCCCCTGCATCAAGATAGGCGCTAAAATACGAAGGGCTCACCCGGCGCAAACGTTGATAAATAAGAGGCGCCGCATGCAAAGACTGCGTCACAAATCTCTGTGAAAGATTCACCTGATAGATGTCTCCTTTGCGGATATACTCTTTAGCCCTGCGCACTGCCCGACAGTATTGCTCTCTGGTAAAATTCGAGCTTAACCCGGATACGCTCTTCCCGGAAAAGGTTGTCGGCAAAGAGCCTTTCCCGGGTATTTCGGAGAGCGCCTGATAAAGGATCTTAAAATTCTTCTCTGCCAACAATCTCCCCGCGTGATCTTTGCGTTCGGGGACCCCTAATGCACAAAGGAACATTCTTTTCTTAAGGTGATCTATGATGATGGCTGAATTGTAAAATGCAAAATAGAAATCCGGGACATCGATTTCTTCTTTACTGCGCTGCCTAACTTTTTCTTCTATGCGGAATCCGACATCATACGAAAGAAACCCTACGGCTCCTCCCAAGAAAGGAAGCGGTAATCGCGAGGCCGCGCACGCATACCCGTCTACTATTTTCCGCAGCGCGGGGAAAGAATCTTCTCCTTTGCTGCGAAAGACCTGAAACGGATCAAACCCCAGGAATGAATACCTCCCCCGGGAACGATCGCACGTGAGGCTGCTATCCAAAAAAAACACCTTCTTCTTGCGCGCAAGGGCGGCAAAGATATCCTCCGGCCTTAACTTTAACTTATACGATCTCAAGATGCAGTATGCCATCGATCCTAAATAATCGCTCTTCGTGTTTGAGACGACAATAGCCCACCAGGTATACCTGATTATTCTCTTTGCGGATCTGACGGGGGATAACCTCCCGCTCGGTGACCGCCGCAGAAGAGACAGAGAGATATTTTATCTTCAGTGCCCCCCCTAAATCCATGGCTTCTTGTATTTGCGCGGTCTTTTGTATAAGGGTATTCTCTCTTAATCCGCGGTCAATGCTAAAAAGTTGCACGAAGCTATTAAAATCGGTGATTTCTTTCTGCGCTAACCGTTGCCTTAGTCTATCAAATACCTGAATGGCCATCTCTACGTCTGAAAACGCGCGATGTTCTTGTTTGGTCTTGATGCCGAGGGTTTGCGCAACGAACCAAAGCGCGTAGCGCTCTAATCCGGGGAGAAGACGTCTGGCCATCTTTAAGATGTCCACGATAACCACTTCAGATAATACCTCCATCCCCAGAAGCTCCCGCTCTTTCTGAATAAACTTCATATCGAACCCGGCGTTATAGGAACACAGACAGCTTCCTTCCATGAATGAAAGAAATCGCGGGAGTACTTCGCGCATATCCGGTGCGCCGGTAAGCATTTCGGCAGAAATATGGTTTACCGCAAATGCCGCGGGAGATATCACGCGATGGGGATTGACCAACGACTGAAAACTTCCGATTCTCTCTTGGCCCCGCAGGCGAATTGCGGCGATCTCCACAATGCGATCCCCGCTCTCAGGATCAAGCCCCGTAGTCTCGGCATCAAAAATGGTGAATTCTATCTGCTGGATATCTTCTTGAATCATCGAGTGATCACATACGCCGGGATTCGGGCAAGAGGACGGTAGGAACGTTTCACCGCCTTTATGTTCTCCAGCCCGCAATCATCCATCGCATTAATATAGGTATACCCTTCAAGCTGGCGGCAGAATTGCTGAAAGATAAACTGACTTAATCCTTTCACCGATAAATCCGCGACCTCATACGCAATACAAAAAGTGTTTCTCCCTAAAGGATAGCCGAGAGTAAATGCCTTTATCTTGCTGCCCACTTTCACTACAATCCCCTGGCATCTCAAAGGACGGAAATTTCTCAAGACCACCTCCAGCGCGCTTTGACTATCTTCGAGCATCCCTTGATAGACAGGATCGTCGGTGATTTTCTTTCGCTGCCCTTGCCATGCGTCATACACCTCCATGCACCCCGTGCGGTATCCCGGCACATAGCGGCAGACTTTAAAAGAATAGTGCCGCGTAAAATAGTTGATGCAGGAGCGTTTTGACTTAAAGGAATTCCCGCGCAACGCAACCAATGCCGTGCGGCTATAAAGATAGTCGTGAGATTTTAAGGTAGCGCGATACCCCAAAGCCCGATAGCCGGCGATATCCTTCTCCTCGACATTCTCGATCCGGGAGATTCCTGGATTTGTATTAACCTCATCCATCGCCGTAAATATCCTCTTTAAAAGCTGCGGCGTTACCTTCCCCAGCGGCGCAAGGTTCAAGAAAGAGCCGATGCGGTCTTTAAAGAATACGCAGCGCACCCCTTGAATCTGCGCCCACGAAACCTGGTACAATCCTCTCCACATATAGAGAGACGCGAAAGCATAGACGGAAAGACTGCCTCGTGCTCTCTCCAGGATTTGGGTGAATTCCGCAATACCCGCTAAGGAAAGTCTATGATATTTCATCAGAGGCGCTTAATTCCATTACCTCCCTAACTTCTTCGTACGCCTGGATGATATGCGGATTATCCTTCAGGAGCGCCTTTTGAGCCGGGGCATTGAGAAATGCGGTGAGATACTCGATATATTCTTTGAGGGAGGGGCTTTGCAATTCTTCTTTTATATACGGACAATGCAGGTCAAGA
>JAHISH010000185.1 GCA_018818365.1 Candidatus Omnitrophota bacterium
ACCCTTCTTGCCTCCTAAGACCTCTTCCATGATGCGGGCATTTACTGCCGGATCCTTGCCCTGCAAATCAGAAATTTCTGCCTTGGCAATACCGAAATCAAGCGCAGATATCTCATAGCAAGAAACCTTGCCATTATTATATTCAGCAACCGAGGTGCTGGCGGTCGTCGTAATCTCATCAAGGCCGTCTTGGCTATGCACTACCACCGCGTGCAGGGACCCTAATCTTCCTAAGACTTCGGCAAAGACGGTGGTCAGCCTTTCTTCGAAAACTCCGACCAGCTGCACATTCGCTCCGGCCGGATTACTCAAGGGGCCCAGAAGGTTAAAGATGGTGCGCTTGCCGATTGATTTGCGCGCCGGCATCGCATATTTCATCGCCGGATGGAAGTTCTGCGCAAAGAGAAACGCGATTCCTATTCTGTTGAGGCACTCGGCGACTTTAACCGCGGACATCTGAATACACACCCCCAATGCCTCCAAGATATCCGCGCTTCCGCAGGCACTGGATACCGAACGATTACCGTGCTTTGCGACTACCGCGCCGGCGCCGCTGGCGACAAAGGCCACCGCCGTAGAAATATTAAAAGTCCCTTTTTGATCTGCCCCCGTGCCGCAGGTATCAAGGATAATCGGATGCGCGACCGTCACCTTGGTTGCATAGGAGCGCATGATCCGCGCGGCCGCAGTAATCTCCCCGATAGTCTCTCCTTTGACGCTAAGAGCCGTAAGGAATGAAATTATCTCCGGGGTTTGCGCGTTTCCGGACATGATCTCTTCCATACACCTCTGCATCTGTGCTTCAGAAAGGTCATGGCGGCCACGCAGTATATCAGTTGCTTCATTAATCATAGCTTAAGAAAATTCCTTAAGATATCTTTGCCGGCTTTGGTCAAAATCGATTCGGGATGGAATTGCACCCCCCATACCGGCAGCTGCCGGTGCCGCAATCCCATAATCTCCTTCTCCTTGGTCCAGGCAATAACTTCAAGGCATGAAGGAAGACTCTGGGGCTTTACGACGAGCGAATGGTACCGTGTTGCTTCAAAAGGATTGGAAATACCTTTAAAGATGTCTTGCGAGGCGTGATAGATCATGGAGGTCTTTCCATGCATCAGCCTCTTGGCCTGGACAATCTTAGCGCCGTATACATCCCCGATACATTGATGCCCCAGACACACCCCTAAGATCGGAATGGCGCCTGCGCACGCTTTTATCAGACGGCATGAAATCCCTGCGTCTTCGGGCCTTCCCGGCCCGGGAGAAATGACTATTTTTTTTGGAGAAAGCCTCTTGACCGCAGCGACGGTAATCTTATCGTTCCTGAAAACCTTTATTGCGGCGCCTAACTCCCCGAAATACTGCACCAGGTTATAGGTGAAAGAGTCGTAATTGTCGATCATGAGTATCATAATAAATAGCCCTCTCTTAGTAACGGGTACGCTAGTAACTAGTGATTTTAAATTCAAGAAATCCTTTATTACTAGTTACTGAATTTATTCTTTCTGCCTCCAAATCCTTGCGCCGAGCTTCTGAAGCTTTTCTTCGATATTTTCGTACCCGCGCTCCAAGTGATAGATACGAGAAATGGCTGTCTTGCCGCGCGCGGCAAGCCCCGCGAGGACTAACGACGCTGAAGCACGTAAGTCAGAGGCCATCACCGGCGCGCCGGATAACCATTTTTTCCCCTCGACGATCGCATGCGGGCCTTCCCGCTGAATAGCCGCTCCCATTCGATTAAGTTCAGCCACATGCATAAACCTATCCGGATAAATCTTCTCGGTAATCACGCTTATTCCCGGAGTTACCCCCATTAATGCCATAACCTGTGCCTGCATATCGGTAGGAAATCCGGGATAAGGCAAGGTCGTCACATTCACCGCGTTAAGCTGCCTTTTACGCCGCACCCGCAGAGCCCCGTGTGCCCGCACAAAAGAGGCACCTGATTCCTCTAGTTTATCGATCACCGCGCCTAAGTGCTGCGGCAACATATTCTTTATGGTAATATCTCCTTGGGTAATCAACGCCGCAATCGCGATGGTACCTGCTTCGATACGGTCCGGGATCACCGTATGCGCGGCGCCGTGAAGATGCCGCACCCCTTCAATTTCAATAAGCGGCGTACCATGCCCCTTGATCTTGGCCCCCATTTTATTGAGAAATACCGCTAAGTCCTCGACTTCCGGCTCGCAGGCTGCGGATTCAATAATCGTCTTTCCCTTCGCCAAGACTGCGGCCATCATCACATTATCAGTCGCCAATACCGATGAGCCGTACATCCCTCCCAAATATATATGTGCTCCCTTTAACGTATCGGCCTTGGCAATAATATATCCTGAATCAATATCGACTTGCGCGCCTAATGCCTTGATACCCTTAATGTGTAAATCGACGGGGCGCACCCCGATAATACAACCTCCGGGAAGCGAAACCTTGGCTTTCTTTAATTTTCCCAAAAGGGGGCCCAGGACGCAGAATGAAGCGCGCATGGTCGAAACAAGTTTATAATCCGCAACGTAACCGCATGCCTTTGCGGAACTGACATCGACGATCCCCTTCTCCATATCCGCGTTCTTGCCTAACGAACGCAAGATCTTCAACATGGTATTGGTATCACGAAGATCAGGGACTCCTTTTATACTACAGGCATCATCCGTCAGTAAGGTTGCCGCAAGAATCGGCAATACCGCATTCTTCGCGCCGGAGATAGTCACCTCTCCTTTTAACTTGATGCCCCCTTCTATGACCAGTTTATCCATACGCGACTTCCCTGCCTTTCGACTGAGCGAAGACTACTCGTTCTATCCTTTGATAATCCTTTACGACTTCCTTGCACCTGAAGCTTCCCGATTCTTCTAAAAGCCGCAAAATCATCTTGTATTGTCCGCATCCCATCTCCATAACCAACCAACCACCTGCAGTAAGATATTCCGGAGCTACACGCATGATGCGTCTATAGAAATCAAGGCCATCCTTTCCGCCGTCGAGAGCAAGGCGTGGTTCATGCTGCACCTCAGGCTGAAGAGTACGTATTTCTCCGGTAGGCACATAGGGAGGATTGCTTATGACAAAGTCGTATTGGGATACGGGATACGGAATACGGGATAATTGGTGACGGGCCATTACGTCTTTCTGAATGAATCGAATCCTTTCCTGCACCCCATGGGAGCGCGCATTATCTCGGGCCACCGCCAATGCCTGGATTGAAATATCCACCGCATCGATGCAGGCATAAGGCAAGAAATGTGCCAATGACACAGCAATACATCCTGAGCCCGTGCCGATATCCAAAATCTTTATGCGTTTTCCATTACACATTAAACGTTTAACCAATTCTATTACTTTTTCTACTACTATTTCTGTCTCTGGGCGAGGGACCAAGACTGCGGGAGTAACTCTAAACTCCAGCCCCATAAACTCAGTTGTACCGAGAATATATTGCATAGGTTCGCCGCGCATACGGCGTCTTAATGCTGAAGCAATAGATCGGGAATGCGCAGCTGAAAGTATTGCGTCTCTATTCAGATACAACTGTGCGCGGTCGCATCCCAGTACAGAAGTGAAGAGTAGTTCTGCCTCGTTCATTGCCTGGGCGCAGCGCTCTTCTTCTGCCGCTCTGCGTCTAATAATGCCTCGGAAATCTCGTCCAATTCCCCCTCAAGAATACCTTCCAACTGATGTGAGGTAAAATTAATCCGGTG
>JAHISH010000186.1 GCA_018818365.1 Candidatus Omnitrophota bacterium
AATCCCTGGTTATCACTTCATCTGAAGTACTCCTGAAGAAAAATCCTACTCCGGGCATATCGCCAAGAATAGGAACTTTCCTTACGGTCTTAGTCCTTTGATCCTTCCTCAATCCGCCAATAATGACGGTCACCCCGTCTTTAACCATAACGGTCGTCTCCGACTCCGAAGTAGTCACGATCGGTATCTGGGTAATCTGCCCTTCAGAGGTTATATTCGTACGCGTAGAAGAGCTGATCTCCGGCTTTATCTTCATAGTCACAAAACCGTCTTTATTAATCGTAGGGGTCACGTAGAGCTTAATCCCTACATCGACAAAATTAACTTGCTGAGAAGTAACCGTAGTACTTCCCGCCGCCTGAGACGTCGTAGAGGTAATATAGGCATCCTTGGTGCCGATAAGTATCTTTGCTTCCTGATTATTCAACGCCATAATCCGGGGACTGGAAAGAATTTTGGTATCTCCGATGGTACGCAAGACATCCATAATAGCCTTATATTGCCCTTTCTCCAGAGGAGAAGATGAAGCAGGAGTCCCCACAAAGAGCGTATTATCCGTATTAATCGGAAGATTCGCCTGTGCCTGGAAGTTATTCATCAACCAATAATTCAGGTTTACCCCAACCTCCAACTTATCCGAAGGAGTAAGCTCAATGATCTGCGCGTCTATTAAAACCTGGGAAGTCTTTTCATCAAAGGCCCTGACCAATTGCGCAATCTCGTGGAGTTTCTCGGGATAATCAGTGACCGCGATCTTATTAGTACGCTCATCCATACGGATCATCCCCACCCCTTTAGTAAGCGCTTCCTGGATCTTTGTGCTTAATTCTTCTGCCTTCGCATAACTGAGGCTAAAGATACGCGTCTGTAAGGGCCTATCGATACTCTTGATGAATTGCGCCATCTCTTTAATCTTTACCGGGGAGTCAATAAGCACAAGGGTGTTGGAGGGCTCATTCACCACCACCCTGCCGATATTCGTCTTCATCTGATTAAGGGTAGCGGCAACATCAGGAGCTTTGGCATAACGCAGATGGATGGTCTGCGCCTGTTTCTTATCCTGATACCTCTCGCCATAAATCAGCTCATAGTCACGCTGCGGCATGACATTGATGATACTGCCCTTCTCCTCGTAAGCCAGGTCGTTAGACAATAACATCAATTCAAAGGCATCCCGAGCCTCGACGTCTTTTAAGAAAAGAGTGACTCTTCCGGTAACGTTCTTGCCGACCACAAGATTTAAAGCGGCACGCGTCGCCAGGATCTTAAGCACATCCACAATATCCATGCCTTTAATATCGAGAGAAATAGTCGTCGCTGCTTTTTCACCCGGCTGCGCAGCAACGCGGACAGGAATCGATTGTGTCGCAATGGGACGGCCGCTTTGTTCGCGCGCCTCTTGATTAGGAAGGTTCTCAATCGGCACAAACTCTCTATCCTGCTGGGCGCAGAGCGGAGAAAGAAACAGAAGTAAGATCCCCGCTGCGGCAATGGTCCTCTTCATCATACCTGCTGCCTTCATCGAGAGAGAAAGAAGTGGGGACGTTTCTATTTTTCGTCCAGGTTTGTATCTGGACCTGTAAAAAATAGAAACGTCCCCATTATCCTTCTCACAGATAGAGTTCAAATTTCTCTCCCTGATAACTTAGCATAACTTTTCCTTCCTGTATATCTTCGACCAGGAATCCTTCAATAGACTGCCCGATAGTCACGTAGTAGGTCTTCTGGGTCTTTTTATTCTCCAAGACTGCCTGCGGGTCGCTGCCAGAGAATACCCCCGTTAAGTTAATATCTTTTAACAACTCTCCCGCCTGCACTTTAGCCACCTGGGGCAATGCTGCTCTGTCTTCCTGCGCCACCACAAATATTTGACGGCTTCGTGTTCCTTGCAGATAAAAATCTAAACCCTTCCTCTTTTCAGGAACCGCCGCTTCCCTTTGCAGGGGATTATTCCCCCCGGCAAACTTCATACGCGTGACCACATCCTTCTTCAATAGAGGAACCGTAAAGACCGCGATACAATACAATGAAATAAGCACATAGCCGCTGACCAGACCTAACGATATTTTATTCTCTGCCACTCTTATGCCTCATGCATACCGGGAAAAAACGTACCCAGCATACGTGCATCCACGGTGTCTGCCCTATGGTGCGCAATCGCTTTTGCCGCGACCTCACAGAACTCTGTAATTGAACCGGGCAGGCCCTTGGTATACTGATAGGCAAATCCGAACGCCTCATCGGTCAAATGCGACCGCTGGATGTTACTCCCTGCGCGGGTAAGCCGGAATTCTATCATTTCTCTGGTCTCGCGTTCATCAAGCGGGTTAAGGGTATATTTTAACGCAATCCCCTCCGATAAATGCGGAATACGTTTAATCCGCGAGAGGATATCAATCTGCGCCAAGGTAACTAATTGCAATAATTTGATGCCCCCCTTCTTGTAATGCACCAAGGTCCGCAATACCTCCAGGTTATTTAAAGAAAGAAGGTGTGCCTGGTCGATCAACAAAACCACGGTCTTATGCTGCGCGATGCTACTCTCCAAGAGGGAGGTCTTTAGCGCCTCCTTGAAATCCAAGGTCGATTTAAAGTGAGGCACCACTTTAAAAAGCTTCACCAGATGTAAAAGAAATTGGAATTCCGATTTGAATTCAGGGGAGGCGATACTGTGAAAGATAAAAGAATCATCCCGGGATAAGCAGCGGCGAAGGCTATGGGCCAATGCCGTCTTGCCGCTTCCGGCATCACCGAGTATAAGACCCCACCCCTGCCGGGAACGAATAAGCTGCTGGGTCCTCAAAAGCGCGGTATCAAAACTCTTTAGATGACAGACATCATTCATTGACCAAAACGGAGCTTCCGACTCATCTTTAGCGACCTCTACGGTATTAACGTAATTCACTCTTGATTTCCTTAAGCGCAATTTTCTTTTTTCTTAACTGACGAATTTTCTCAAGCTTTGTCACCGTGGAATTATCGAAATAACGATATCCGGTTTCAGGGCTACGCCCTATCTCTTTAATCAGGCCAATCTTTAGATAAAATTTAAGGGTATGGATAGACTGGTCGGTAAGCCGCGCTAAATCTTTAATTAAGTAAACTTTAGAGATATGCCCTCACCCTCTTTCTTCGGGAAACACGTCACTCTCACTCTCTAGTTAGAGAGTAGACCATAAAAACAGGATTTTGTCAAGGATTTTGTTGCACTCTTACTCCCTACCCAGAGAGTATCTCAAATCTTATAACTATAGGGATGAGATAGAAATACTATTCTATGGAAAGCTTTAGGATGGAAAAATTACCTTCGAGTAACTGGCTGTTGGCTTTAGAGGAAACCTGCATTTTTTTGACTTGAAGCAGAGAAAAAGAATTCTCCACTCTATAAAGAAACCTCACGAGTCCTTCAAGGCTGCCTTCTGTCCTGATATCCGCGCCTATTTCTTTTTGGTTTGAACCGCGCACCGTATGGGGCCGGATATCGATAATTCGGATCCCGGAATCACGCGCAAGATTCTCTAATTCAGTTAAGGTCGCAATATAAGGATCCTGATCCTTGGCGGAAGAAGCAGGCTGCGTCCGTGCCATCTCTTGGAAGCGCGTCTCCAGCTCCTCCTTCCGGCTTAAGAGTTGAAAGGATTTCTTCAATCTGACCCGGGTAACTGAGATCTTCTTTACTGCCCGCTCAAATCTATTCAAGAAAGGGCCCAAGAAAAAATGAAAACAGACCGAGAAGATAAAAAGCCCGACGGTAAGAATAAATATGCGTTTTTCTCTCGGAGAAAGCACCTTGCCCATAATTATCTTCCTGCTCCTACAATCTCAAAGTCAATAACCTCGCCTACCGTCGTCTTCTTCTTCGTGGCATACCGTACGGCAAAATTAAAATCCGCCAGCGCATACGTCTTCTCAAGCTGCGCGGCAAAGGCAAATATCGCAGCCAGCTCCGGCGACTGCCCGCGGATGACAACCTGCAGGCCCTCTTCGCTTGAGAAACTCAGCAAGGAGACCGACGGGGGAATAGCCTGATACAGCGCAGAAAACATATCCAGGCTTGATAGTTTAGAGGCATCATCTTTATTAATAATCTGCAATTTCTTGGCCATGACTTCCAATGGTTTGGCCTCTTGCGAAACCCGCGCCAGTTCCCGCGTCATCGCGGTAAGCTCTGTCTCCATATTATTCAAATGTTTAAAGGCGCCCACGCCGAATAGGAAGAAGACTCCCGCCCACAAAAATATATCCTTCCTTTGCGCCGCGCGCCGATCCCGATGATACGCTTCCTTCTTAAACGCAGGTGGAATCAGGTTCAAAGAATCATCCGCTTTTTCAAGAGCCAGCCCCATTAGACTTACTAAAGAATAAACAGATTCATCAATAGTGCGGCGGAATGATTCGGAAAGCGCCAGTTGCGAAGGATACCCTATCGCCTGAACGGGAATTGACAAGGCCGAAGTTAAAACCTCTCGGTATTTTTGCAAATCGCGCGCAGGCCCGAAGAGCAACATCTCTTTGGGCTCTTGGCCTGCGGTCTCTTTAAGATACGCATCTTTGGTCTTGCGGATCTCATCGATGATCGTCTCCGCAGTAGTCAACCGTAGAGAACGGCTAAAGATAAGATTGCCTTTAGAGAGTATCGCCACTTCCACTGTCGCATGGTCTATCTCAAGGGCCATGACCGTCTCTGCGCCAGTACTAAAGAGTTTTGCGTGAATAGTGCGTAATCCTGCGCTGCTTATGATAATAGGAACATCCCTGACCCCAGCCTTCTCTAAAAGAGAACGCAGACGGTTGATTATTTCCTTCTGGACGATAATAAGATTAAGGTGGGCATAGCCGTCGCGGTCGACAAAGAGCCTTTGGTATCCGGGCACTAATTCTTCTGCGGGATACGGCAGATATTTCGATGCCTGCAGCTGGATGATCTTCTCTATTTCCGAAGGGGATTGCGCCGGGACCTTAAGGTACCGGCAGGTGACATGCTGCCGCGGGAGTGAAACCACTATTTGACTATTGGAAAATTCAATTCTCTTAAGAAGCGCTGCGACCTTTTCGCTTAAGGCAGCATCCTTGACATCGCCAGAGACCGGTTCGACTGCCGCAGAGATAAATTCCCTGGTCTGATCTTTGCGCACCAAGACCTTAATTGCCTTCAGCGCATCCGGCGCTATCTGGAGGACACATAGGCTTCTTTTAACCGAAGAGAACTGCTTTCTTGCCATACTATAGAAATCCCTCTTTTCTCTCTATACAAATACGTATTATAAGGCTGAATTAAAAGATTAACAAGAAAATTTGGGGACGTTTCTATTTTTCCCTAGTCTTCAAAAATCAAAAAATAGAAACGTCCCCTAGTACTTATCTTGAAGGACCAATGCACTGCGATAATTCTTCTTTACCACTCTCGGAGATATCCGGGAAACAAATTCCCACGCGATAGAGCTCGTCCTTGGCTCTCCCCTTATGTTTGACTTTACAGGCAAGCTCAAAGGGGGATCGGTCTTTGGGGCGATAGATCCGGCACAGAAAATCTTCACCGAGGATGTCCTGCGTAGAAAGCAATAATATGCCTTCTTTAGAAATATCGCCTATCCGGAGGGCTTCAACGTTTACTTTACCCGAGGGATCAACTATTTCTATTCTCGTGCCCGGCTTGGGACTGAGCCGTATCATCTTTCTTTTTTCTACGACTGTCCGGTTCTTCCCTTCATGCTTGGCTTGCAGCAGCGCGTTGTCAGCAACCCAGATTAATTCCTTAAGGTCTTTCGCATTATGCGGGAATGCCACTATCCCTGCGCTGAATCTTAAGGTAACTTCTACTCCGGCCTTCAAATTCGGTGAGGTTATCTTTGTCTGTGCAAGCTTTTTCCTGATCCTCTCGAGGATCAAGAACGCATGCGGCGCGTCTGTCTCAGGAAGAATGACGAGGAACTCCTCCCCCCCGTATCTGCCTATAGTATCGATGCTTCTGAGGCTATTTTTGATCACCGCGGCAAAAGCTACCAAGACATCATTGCCCACCTGATGGCCATACGCATCGTTCTTACTTTTGAAATCGTCGACATCGATCATAATTACACTGAACTGTTTTTTATAGCGCTGAGAGCGGACGATCTCTTTCTCTAAAAGCTGCATCATGTTCCTGAAATTGACACAGCCGGTGAGCTCATCATGGCTGGCCAGAGCTTCTAACTTCTCTTCCAGATCCTTGCGTTCGGTGATATCTTCGATCGCAAGCAAGATAAGCTGTGTGCGGTTAGTCTTTTGGTAAATTTTACGCGCATTCAGAAGCATTATCCGCTTCCCGATATCAGGAAAGTCATGCTCAACCTCAAAGTTATCAAAGCTGGTGGTCCTGGGAAGAATATCCTCCAGCAACTCCCGTAGTTTGGGGATATCCCATTGGCGATTCCCCAAATCGTAGATATGTTTCCTTTCTGTCCCTTCGGGCTCGGCCTTGAAAGACCGATAGAAGGAACGATTGGCTGAAATTACCCTTAAATCTGTATCTAAAATAAGCAGCGGTTCGCGCACGGTTGCCACAATGCTCTCGACATAGGTGAGCGCATCCTGAGTTATTCGTTCTGCTTGCTTGCGATGCTCAATTTCATGGTGAAGCTGTTTAATAACAATTCTTTCCGCGGCGGTGCGGATCTCTACCTGATTATGGAGCCTTTGGGGGAATTTCTTCAATTCCTCCTTATTATGCTTGAGGCGCGCTTTTAAAGCTTCAAGGCCTGCGATCTGTTTCTGCCAAAACGTGATGCCTTCAAAGAACTTCTTTGCCTTAAAGGACTCTTCTATCTTCTTTTTATCTTTCATGCATTTCGCCTTAAAGTGGTGATAGCGGATATTTTATCGTCTTCTGGGGGAATCCCTTCGCGTGCGGACGCGCGAACTGTAAAAGCCGTTACGTG
This sequence comes from Candidatus Omnitrophota bacterium, assembly GCA_018818365.1. Lineage (GTDB taxonomy): Bacteria > Omnitrophota > Gorgyraeia > Gygaellales > Profunditerraquicolaceae > JAHISH01. The sequence continues at coordinate 6,918 of JAHISH010000186.1, forward strand.
CCGACTTGCATTTCTTATGCTTCTTCACTTGTTTCGTGCTTGTTTTTCCCAGATCCGTTTCTAACTTCTTTATCTTCGCTTCTAACTCCTTTATCTTCTTGCGTTCGGTGATATCCTCTATCGCAAGGAGGATCAACTTTTCGCGATTGGCCTCCAGATAGATTCGGCGGGCGTTCAGGAGCATGACCCGCGTGCCGATATCGGGGAAATCGTGTGTTACCTCAAAGTTATCGAAGCTGGTGGTCCTCGGAAGGATATCCTCCAGGAATTCTCGCAGTCTTGGAATATCCCATTGGTGATTCCCTAATTCATAGATAAATTTGCCTTCCGTCTGCTTAGGCTTTACCTTAAAGACCTGACAAAAAGACCGGCTGGCTGAGACGACCCTCAAATGCTCATCCAAAATTATCACCGGTTCACGAACGGTATTTATGATATGCTCCGCGTATTCAACGGCATCTTGTATTCCCAGATCTTTTATTCTCTCTTTATCTCCCATTGGTCAACCTCCATTCATTAGTACCATCCTCAAGTTTTATTATACTCCTTTATTGAAAAAAAAGGGACGTTTCTGTTTTTTAATTCTTTTAAATAGAAACGTCCCCTAGTCTTTGCTAGTCTTTCTTAATATTAAGGTGCTCTTTTGCGCTCTGTAGCTTCAGCAGAAAATCGCTTTCTTTAAATGCCGCCGTCCATTTCTTCATTAGAATCCAGCCCCCGAAACGAACGATATTATTGCGCCACAACCTGAACCATCCGCGCCATCCAGCCCTGATATTATGTAAAAAGAAGATCAGATACGGGAAGGAGATCACATTTAACGCTACCATAAACAGATATCTAAACTTATACAGATTGCCCATGATCTTCCTTACCGACGCCTGCATCTCTTCAGGGGTCATGGGCTCATCGGGCACAAACAAAGGAAAATTGCCATCATAGTATTTCCAACCAATATCCTGAATAGGATAAATCCTATTCTGCTGGCTCAATCTCCGCCTTAATTCCGTGCCGGGCAAAGGCACGGGAAGCATAACCTGGATGGTATCAAGCCTGGATCTTTTGATGAAACTCTTAAAATACTTCACCCGTTCTTTTGCTGCCATTCTGAAGTTTACTCCCTGCCTCATAGGATAGCCAAAAATAAACATCCCATGTATTAAAAACCCGAACTTGCGGAATATCCCTGTAAGCGCAAGCATATCTTCGAGTCTAAGATGCTTGTTCATTGCCCTCAATTCCTCTTCAATGGGCGACTCAAATCCAATAGCGACAAAGTTAATATTTGCGTAGCGCATCGCAGAAAGTAATTCCGTATCTTTTGCCTTATCCAACCTTATTTGGACACCCAGATCCAGACTCCGGCCGATATGCCTTTGATAATCCCGTACCATATTGCAGAACCTAATAGTCTCTTCTCTTTGTTGCCCAAAAAGGTCATCCACGATAAAAAACGTCCGGGCATCTTTTGTCTCAAGAAGAAAACTAATGCGCTCAAGCAGCCTTTCCGCAGAAGCGCATCGGGGGAGGACCTTTACCGTGCAGAATTCACAATCCATGCCACAGCCTCGTATCCTTTCCACAGGATACACGGTTATCTTGGCATAGCGGACTAATGAAAAATCGGGTAAAGGCAGTTTGTCAAAATCGGCCAGGGGTTCTCTCCGGGGAGTACACACGACCTCTTCCCCCCGCATATAGGCAATCCCTTTGACTTCCGCAATATCTTGTTCTCCTTTCAACGCCCTTAAAAGTTCCTTGATAGTCTCTTCTCCTTCGCCTATCACTATATAATCAATACCGCACGACAGCCCCTCTTTTATATTCTCATCGATAAAATGCTGCCCTCCGGCGATAGTCAAAAGCCCCTTTTCTTTATAGAAACGCGCCAATTCATAAAGCCTTGGAGCAGTACTGGTCAAACCCCCATAAAAACCAACAATATCTGCGGGCCTTACACGTTGTAAAAATTCATGGTCGGCACCTGTATTATCCGCTTTAGGGCCATAGCGACGGAGGTTATTCTCATCGATGACCTCGACATCCCACCCCTCCATTTCATTGACCGCAGTAGCAATGCAGACAGGCCCCAAGGCGGTGGTCCGTACCGCATTATGCGAATAAATGTTGAACATAGGGAAGGCCGGGATTATAATCCTTAATCGTAACCTTTTTTTGGATACTTCTAGCGCCATAATTCTTGAACCCACGGGAAAGGCTTACGTGCGTCTTTTTCTATTCGCTAACTCAATGGCAGTCTTTAATGATGATTCGGAATCGGTAAATACGCCGACCTTGGGAATATAGGCGAGAACCCCGAGCTTTTCCGTGCCCTCCATGGAACGCTTATCCGGAAGAGAGGTAAACATAATCACCGGCACTTTTTCGTCTATCTTGCGCAACTCTTTTAATGTATCAACACCATCCATATCAGGCATTAAGTAATCCAGGATAATTACGTCTACTTTGTATTTTCTAGCCGTATCAAGCGCATCGTTCCCGCTTGAAGCGGACATAACTTCATAGCCCCATGATTCTATGGTCTTTCTTATAAGTCCCGAGAAATCCTTATCATCGTCTACAAGCAATATCTTCAGACTATCCATGGCGTTACCTCCTTTGCATAACAGGCAGTTGGATACGGAAGGTCGTTCCTTTACCTTCTGCACTTTCAACATCTATTTTACCGTTGTACCCTTGTATTATTCCATAGGCCGTGCCAAGGCCCAATCCTTCTCCTTGCTCTTTTGTAGTAAAAAACATCTCCCCCATTCTTTTGAGGTTTTCTTGTTTGATGCCGATCCCCGTATCAGAAAAAATAACAGTGACTGTTTCATCTTTTTTTGCATACGCAGTCTTGATAGTAAGCTTGCCCTGTTTAGATACCGCGTCAAGTGAATTCAAGATAAAGACCAAGAATGCCTCCTGTAGCTCGTTATCGCTTGCATAGATACGCGGGACATGGGAATCAAACACCTTTTCAACGGCCATCTTCGAATACCGCAAGATGGGATTTGCCAACTCTAACGCATCCTCAATAACTTTATGTATATCAGTAGGACTAAACTCTGTCTTTTCTTTCTGTGCAAAGCTGCCTAACCTGCTTATCAAACCAACGCTCTGATGCTGCAGTCTATCAACAGCCTCCAGCATCTCCCTCTTCTGTCCGTCTCCGGCAACCTGTTCCAATACGATCCGCGTATACCCTTGGGCGTTGGTGAGATTATTCAGCAGATCATGCGCAGTCCGTGAAACCAGGTGTCCGGTTGCAGTAAGTTTATGGGCGTTGCGTAACGACTCTTCCTGCCTCTTCCGCTGCAAAGACCGTATCACCAAAGATGAATGCGCGCTGAAATACCCGAATGCGAATAGAAACGCTATGTTTCCGATAAGAAGGCTTGTCATTTGCGAGGCCGGCATCCTATACCCATAATAGGATACTAGTGGCAAAAATCCGAAGTATTCAAAACCTACGATGAAAGAAAATAAAACAGAAGATAGAACTACTGCAAAGAAAACGGCTTGTGTAGTAGATGCAATACCGGCCCAAAGGATAACTCCGTAATAAGCAATACTGACAATAGGCGCCTCTATCCCCCCCATATAGTAAAGTACCCAGGAAATCACGATGATGTCAGTTGCCATCTGATAGTACTGAAACCTACGGATATCAACCCGGCTTATGAAAAACTCGTAAGGTTGGTTAATAATCGCTTCTACCAGTATAAGCGCAATAAAAGCGAGATTAAGATATGCATACCCGCCAAAAACCTTCATCAACAAGAGAAAGAATGTAAGCAGCGAAAAACTTACCAGACGTATTTTTCCGGCTAACCGGTATTTTTTCAGAAGCTCGCGTGTGTCGCTATCTTCGTACTTCATTTATATTGCAACGCCTTTTCAATTTTGGAAATAAGCTCATCCTTTTCTATTGGCTTAACAAGAAAATCAACCACGCCAAGTTTATACATCATCAGTTTATCCTTATCCGTATCAAGGGCAGAGAGCGTGATAATGGGAACCCGCTTGCCCGTAGAGTCCTGATTCAACATCCGGCAGACTTCAACCCCATCCATTTTCGGCATAAGAATATCCAACAGTATAATATCAGGGTTAAATGCCTTTACCTGCGATACTACGCTGGTCGCATCCGATATTGTCTCTACTTCAAATTTACCTGTCTTCTCCAGATTGATCTTGATAATCACAAGAAAATCTTTTTCATCATCGACCACCATCACTCTTCTCTTGCCTTCCATATTAGGTTTCTCTCCTTCCGTGAATTTTCAAGACAATAGTAAATTTTGTGCCCTTGCCTTTCGTGCTTTCTACGATAAACAAACCATTATGCATCTCAACAATGCTTTTAGCTACCGAAAGCCCCAACCCTGTCCCTTGCGTCCGGTCTTTGGTGGTGAAAAACGGTTCGAATATTTTATTGATATTTTGCTGGTCTATCCCTGTGCCGGTGTCTTCTACTTCTACAAAAACCGCCTCTTCACCAGAATGAAAATAATCGTTTTCTCTAGCTCCTACTTTATCGTTTGGCATTTTCACTTCTGAGATATAAGTACGGATATAGATTTTTCCGCCGCTAGGCATCGCATCCATCGCGTTATTCAACAAATTAATCAACACCTGTTCTATCTTACCTCTATCTACAGACACTTGAGGAAGATTTTCTTTCAACTGACACACATTTTCTATAGAATTAATACTGAACCTGTATTTTATCAGATTAATGGAGCTTTCAATTATCGTATTAATGCCCTGCGGTTCTGTCTTTAATTCTTCGGCCCTGGAAAAATTAAGGAGCGCGCGCACAATGCCGTCAGCCCTTTTCAGGCTGGTCTTCATCATCTGAAGCATCTGGCGGTTATCTTGTGCTTCTGGCGGAAATTCCCCTTCAAAGTAATTTATCCCCTGCAGTATAATCCCCAGAGGATTCTTGACTTCATGCGCAACCCCTGAAGCCATCCTGCCTACTGCCTCCATCTTTTCAGCGTGAATAAGCTGGCCTTGCGCCTCTCTTAACCTCTTCAGGCTCTTCTCCAACTCTTCCCTAATCTGATTGTTATCGGTTAACATACTAGCCATTATTTCCCGGGATTTTATTTCTTGTTTCAGCGATATAGATATCTTCTCTTCCCCCCGGGATTGTTGAATCACAAAAGCGGCAGTATTACTGATATTATCCAAAAGCGCATCTTCTTCGGGCAATACCGGGTATTTGGAAAAAAGAGCCAGAACCCCTAACCGTTCGCCCTTCTGTATGCTAATCTGATATCCCGCAAACGACACTAAGCCCAATTCACGCGCCCAATCGTGATTATGCACGCGCGGATCATTAAGTACGTCATTAGTGAGAAACTTGCGGTCTTCGCCCGAAGCCACCAGTCCAATCTTATAAGCCCCGTAAGGAACACGGCGATGGACTTTACCGTCTATATGTGTATACCTGCCGGAGCTTGCAATTAAATGCAGGCAGCGATCTCGAAAACGGCAGACGTGGGACCCTTCTTTAACTTCAGCATGGACGCACCCTTGCGCGCATAAATCTCCGGGATTAATCAACCAGATCCGGCAGAAATCAACATTAAGAATACGCACAATGCCGTCTGTGATGATCTTTAGTTTATTACTGCCCGTCCCAGGGACAAGAAGCTTTTGTTGAAGAACATTCATCTCTTGCTGCTGCACCAACATTCTTTTAACATTGTCTTCTGCTTTCTTGCGTTCAGAAATGTCAACATTGACTTCCGCAACCATCCATCTCCCGTCGCTATCTTGGAAAGGCAACGTAGTAACCTGTATCGGACGATTACCTTCTTTGGGAAGAATTTCTTCGCTTATCACGGGTTTTTTAATCTCTATGGCTTTACGGATGGCGCAACCCGGACATGCCGTATCTCTGTCCGTGAAATATTCGTAACATTTCTTACCCTCAAAATCCCCATAAATCTTCTTCCAGGCCGAATCGATATATTTCATGTTAAAATCGGAATCAATAATATCAATTCCGGTTTTCGTGGCTCCGAGTATAAATTCTATACGCTGCGCCAGGATGTTAACCTCCTCCTGCGCCTTCGTACGCTCTAACACTTCTTTATTGAGCTTATCTATAGAGGTGGTTGAGTTTCTTAAATATGCGGTCATTTTGTCAAATGCGCGGGAAAGCTGCCCGACTTCATCTAAAGACTTCGTACCCACTTTGTAATCCAGATTCCCGCTGTCGATTATTTCAGTTCCCTTGTATAGGGTATTAATCGGGCCAATGACAAGTCTGGCGACGAATATCCCCGATAACCACCCGGCAAGCGGTATTATAAATAGAATACACAGGAAGACCATGCGTATCCAAAACAGGGGCCGGAATGCCTCTTTTTCATCTATCTCGGCTATCACTGCCCAACCCATCTCGGGGATGTATTCGTGCGCTCCAATGACCGCTACACCGTGGATATCAGGAGTAATGTCTATTTTTTTCTCTGCTGTGAGTAAATGTTCTTTTTTTTCATGCAAATGCGCCTTGATTACTTCCTTATTATGCAATTTAAGTTTCAGGATCACATCTACTTCAGACTTGTAAGGGGTAATCAAATACCCATACTTATTGACAATATAAATCGCACCTGTCTGCCCCAAGCCGATTCTACCTTTTACGATATCATACAGAATATTCAATCTCCCCTTCGCCTGAAGCACGCCTAAAAATTCGCCAGTCTGAAAGTCTGTAAACGGCACGGCTATAGACATAAGAAAATCTTCATAGGTCTTAGAATAATACACATCCTTCAAATAGGCGCCCTTTTGTCCGCCGAGAAAAGAGGCATCCATGGATTGATCTTTTCCGACATTATCTTCGTTGCAGGAAACTACCACCTTCCCTTCTCTATCCATGAGCTGGAATTCAGCTATCGAAGGATTCGCCAACACGGCCTTCTTAAGCATACCCTTCGCCCGTTCAAAATATTCCCGCCCTTGTTCATCTTGGGGATCTACTTTTAAAATGTTCTCCAGGACCGTGGCTTGTGATAACTGCATCACGGAACTTTTTAACACCGCAAGGTAAGTTTCTATGTGCGCCGACCGCGAAGAGACCGCGGTGAATAAGTTATCAGAAATAACTTCTTGCAAAATAACTTTTGCGTTAAAATAAAGCACTGACGCACCGATAACCGTAAACAATAAAGCGGCAATAAAAAAAGCGGCACTTATTTTATTTGCTATCTTCATACAGTTCCTCTAGTAGCCTATTAGTTACGGATTTTGTTGCGTCCGGCTTTTGAGAAATCCTCTTATTGGCTAATTTAATCTCGGTAATAATGTGAAAAGCCTGCGCCCATTGTTGTTGTTGCTCGGGAAGACTTTGTGTTTCATAATCTGCCCACTTAAGCCCTTGGACTTGTTCCCTGTACTGCGCAGAAGTAATCTTGTAATGACTCGCAATAATTTCACTGGCTTCAAGCGGATGCTCCCGGTAATAAGCAAGGGCTTTAAACCAGGAACGCATTATTCCCCTGACTAACCCAGGATTATTCTCAACAAGATCGCTTCTGACATTCAAAGTATCTATGATTATGCCCGGATAATCTTTGGTGCTTGCCAGAATATGCGCGCCCGGCCTCTTGAGCGCTTCTGTAACCTGGGGTTCCCAGGTTACGCAGGCATCGGCTTCTCCCTTTAAGAAAGCATCGGCTACTTCTTCCGATCGCTTAGGCACTATTATTACTACGTCTAAAGGCATCATATTTTTGGATAGCAGAAACGATAAGAATACCTCCCCGACATCATCCCTTGTCAAAACAATTCTTTTACCCGCCAAATCCTCAAGACTCCTGATATCTTCTGTTACAACTATTGCATCGCTGCCGGAGGATTGGCCAATCTCCATAACCGCCATAATCGGCGCACCCTGGGCAACCTTTGAAACAAGCAAATCAAGAGTCCCTGCCTCGCAATCAAGCATGCCCTGTTTAAAAGCATCGCGCCGGGCGGAATCTAATTGCTCATCAACAAAATCAAGCTCCACTCCTTCCTCTTTGCAGAAACCTTTCTCCTGGGCAAGATAAAACAGGCCGTAACCGACCCATTGCGGGAAAGCGATAGTAACAATAGTACACTGCGGTTCCAGCGCCTGTCTGGAGCAGCCTGCGCTGATTGCGAATAAAATACAGAATACGGGCATCAGAATTTTTCTCATTTATTTCTTTTGCTCATTTTTCAACTGCTCAATCTCTTTCTTAAGCTCAATGATGCGTTCCTCCCTGCCCACGCTTGCTTTATAAAATACTTCCAATTCCTGTAAGCGATTCTGCTTCTCTTCTTCATTCTTCTTTCGTTCGGAAATATCCAATGCCGCAAAAACTAGTCCTTTGAATAATCCTTTCCCGGTTAACACTGTTCCGATAAGAAACACATCCAAAAGCCTGCCGTCTTTATGCTTCCAGACTATCTCCATCGAAACGCTGTCTTTTTCTTCTAATACCTGGTAGAATTGGCTGGCGACGCGGCTATAGGCATCTTCGCTCTCGTAAAATATAATGGCGCTCTTTCCAACTATATCCTCTTTCTGATACCCGGTCATTTTCAGGAGGTTATCATTTACCCATTCTATATGCCGGTCGCAGACGATGCCTAAACCGACCGGCACAACAGAAACAATGCGCTGGAACAGCTCTTCCCTTTTTTTTAGTTCTTCTTCTATTTTCACTTTCTCTGTAATATCTTCTCCGGAACATAAGATTCCGGTAGGGCCCGCACTTTCCTCTTCCAACACTTTATTATGCCAGGCGATAAATCTTTCTTGGCCGTTTTTAGCCACGACCCTATTCTCAAAACATTCAAATGATGAATCTAGCTTTTCCTGCATAAGCCTTTTGAAAACATTTTTTACGGCCGGCCTTTCTTTTTCCGGTATAAAATTTTCGAACCAATCCCTGCCAATAATCTCAGCCTCGGGATAGCCTAAGATACTGCATCCTTTGTTATTGATAGTCCGCACCTTCCCATCGGGATCAAGAACCAAAAACATTACTCCAGCAACATCAAGGTACCGCTGGGCCCTATTCTTTTCTTTTTGTAACACCTCGATAGAAACAGTAGAATGCGCCAAGTCCCCGGCCATCTTATTGACGGCAGACGCCAGAATGCCGATTTCGTCTTTGCACAAATCCTCAATAGCAATCCGCTGTTCGAAACCTGCTTTTCCATCGGCGATATCCTGAATCTTTTGAATAACGAGTCGTATGGGATTGACAAACTTTCTAGAAATAACCATGACAATTACGATACTCAAGATAATTACCACCAAGGGGATGGCCAATGCCGTCCACAGAAAAGAGATAATTGCCTTGTTTTTGTTCTCGATAGTCGTAGTCATGCAGAAAATCCAATCCCACGGCTCATATATCTTAAAAACGCACCACATGCGCTTGCCGTCAATTGAACGATACTCAAACTCGCCTTCCTTATTCTCCCGAATATAGGCGAGGGCATCCTGGCCGAAAATATTGGCGTTCTTCTTCAACCCCGCTTCCCAAGGGGAATATGCCGGTATAAGCACAATCTTTCCGTTGGTTTCAATAATAAAGGGGAAGGTAACGGCATCTTTATCTTCCCGGTACTTAATGCGTATTTTATCCTTCACCCTCGCCTTAGACTCACTTTCATTCTCGTATATGCCTTCAAAGAAAAGCTCATTTTGTTCATACGCCAAGAAGATGAAGCGGTTGATTCCCTCCATGAAAAGCCTTTTCTGGAGGTCATGGGTCGCTTTGTTGAAAACCGTAAGGCTGATGGATTCAAGCAAAAAACTCAGGATTATAACAATACCCGTGGTTATCAGCGAAAATCTTGTTGCCAGCTTCATACTGGAATTACCTCTTTCAATGTATCAAAGGCCTATTAAAAATTATTCTTTAATTTGGCTTTCCAATCCTCAATAATCCTCTGGTAGGTGCCGTTATCCTTGATCGCAGCAAACCCCCGGCTGAATATATCCCGCCATCCCTTGGCCTCGGGATGCGTTTCTGAAAAGGCGATATAGAGATCGATACGCGTTGCCTTGCCCACCGGATTGATTTTTCCCTGAATACCGAGTTGAGGAATAAGATAATCGGCAACCCTATCGAAGAGCACAACGAAATCCAGCCTCTTGGCGAGCAATTTTTTGATGATAATCGTGTCGGTCTTTGAGTATTCCTTGACCATCTCTGTATTCAAATCAATGACATCCCCATACCCATACCCCTGGGTGAGCCCTATCTTCTTGCCTGCTACTTCCGCTACGCTGTTTATTATGCCCTGATAGTCGGAAAGGGCATAGAAAAACCCGTCGGAAGAGAAGAGCGGCTCATCGTGCCAAAGGTATGCCTCTTCGATCTCTTGCGTCCGGGGGGCATCAAAACAACCGATGGCTAAGCCGTCCTTGACCATATCCATGCCCCGGTCGTAATTCATGCTATCGAATTCAACCGTGACATTCTCCGCGGCGAATGCCGCCCGGGTAAGATCTACCGCAATCCCCCGCGGTCCGTCTTCAAACTTAGCGGAATACGGGAACCAATCGTCTTCCGCAATAATCCGCACCGTCTCGGCATACGCGGCAGAAGAGACGAAAAAAATAAGTGCTGCCAAAAGCTGCATGGTCCGCAGTAATCTCATCACTCTCCCTCCTGTTCTTAAGAACAACCTTTCCCTCTAAAAGTTCACCCCTGCCCATAAAATAAACTCGGTTGTATCTTGGTCATCTCCGGCGTAGCTCCGAGCTGCTTCTAAGGGATGGGCATAACCAAATTCTGCTCCTGAGAAAAACCACTCATTAGGGAAATAATCGAATATAATATTGACCTCGTGCGACCATCTTTTCCCTGCCCCCGCATTAAGCGGACGGTCCAAAGCAAGATAGAAATATTGGCCTCTCAAAAGGGTATCTTTGGTGGGAGACAACCCTAATTCAGTCATAATCACCTTTTCGTTATAATTACTTAAACTCCAGGAATTGATATCCCCGATAAGCCATTTTCCCGCGCTGTGAAACCCGAAGAACATCGGGTCAAAGGCCTCATTCTTATCCGTATCCGGATCATCACCGGGAAGATAGATATAACTTCCTTTCAGGTAAGGAGAAAAGCGTATTTTGGTGAAAGACAATTTCGTATCCATGTGCCCCCCGATAGCCAATCTATCCTGCCGGGATCCTGTCAAGGCATAGTCTTTTACCTTAGTCCTTCCCATCTCTTCTACAATCTCTCCCTCGATGGTCAACTGGGGTAAAAATTTCGAATCCGGCCAAAAATCAAAAGGATATGACCATCTTTGACTTATGGCCAGGGTATCGCTTTGCAGCACGGAGTCATCGTCTTTAAAAAATATACCCAGGTCCCAGGCCCCGTATTTTTCTTTTTCCAAATGCAGATTAGTCCCGTAGAGAAGCCGCTTGCCCGTGCGCGCGGTTGCGTCAGTTAAATAGGTCTCATAACTTTTATAGTCCTGGTCAGGCATAGCGGCAAAACCCTCTAATTTTATCGGCCCATCCTCGTATGCCGCTTTTATGGCGTAAAAACTTGCTATCGGGGCTGACCAGGCCGCCCTGGAGTCAGGATAACCGTCGCAGATGAGAAATCCGTCGCCAAACTTAAGGTTCTGCCGTCCGACAGTCATAGAAAGTGGCGAATCTAAAATATTCTTATAGACAAGATTGGCCAATTCCGGCTCCACCACCCAATCGTCGGTAGTTACTCCCGTAAAATCCCCGGGGTCTCCGATTGCATTCTGGGCAGTCAATAATATATTAGCGGATATGTTTTCGCTAAGCGTCGCTTCCACGCCTATTTTAGCAATACTCTCAAGGCCATAGGAACTGGTCGTTCCGAAATAACTGGAATCCTGGCTTACATAATACTCCCAGAGGCTGCCATAGAGCCTTATCTTATCTGCCCAGGCCGCTGGCTTCTTCGCTACTTTTTCCTCTAGGCTTACCAGCCGCTGTTCAAGCACCCCCGGCATAGCCTTTGTTTTTTCGCTCTCTAATTTCTCAATCTTATCACGCATTAATTCCATCTGCTGCTGCATGGTTTTTAGTTGTTCCTTCAGGTCGGAAATCTCATCCGCCCGTCCAGACGCCGCAACGCAAAGACTAGCCGCTGCCACAACGCATACATAGACAACTACCTTTTTCATTACCGGCTTCTTTAAAAGCTTCTGGTAGTCATATGCCATCGTATGCCTCCCTGTGGGATGACTGCTGAAAGCTGACAGCCGAAAGATCTTCCGCTATTTTCCCAGCTCCTTTTTCAACTGCTCAATCTCTTTCTTAAGCTCAATGATTCGCTTTTCCCTACCGACGCTTGCTTTATAAAATATTCCCAATTCCTGCAAACGCTTCTGCGATTCTTTCTCCAAACTCTTGCGTTCGGTAATGTCTACTCCCATTAATACTAACCCTTGTAATAGAACCATCCCCTCCCTTAATGGTCTTATCACACCATTCTATCTGAAATTCACGCCCATCCTTAGCAATAATAGCATTAACATTGCCTTTGGTTTGGATAGCGCTTATGTCATTATGAAATACTTACATATATTTGTATTGGCCTCTTTTGGGTTGAATGTTTCAAACTAATCCTTTACCCTTAACCTCGTCCAAACGGTATCTTGAAAGCTGTTCCATATACAGGTTAATTTTTGACAATACGACTCTGAGAATCCAATACTATTATAATGGCCGGTGCGGTATTAAAGATATTCTCAAAAAGTTATTTTTGTTCTTGCAGCTTACTCTCAAGCCGCGCACAATCAGGTTCCAGCGTCTCAAGCCCCGCGATACGTTCCTTCAAAAGCGTTATCTCATTGATTAATTCTTCTTTTGTTTCATTATTGTGCGTCATGATTTCTCTCTTCCAAAAAATAGCCAAGGTCTTTACTGCTACAGACCTTGGGTCAATTTTTTAGCAATTAAAATACATAAAGGTGTGTGCACCTTGATAGATCCCCTTGCCGTCACATCCTTTACACAACACAAAAATCAATGATTACTAAACTCATCTAATTACATGCTACTCTTAATGATACATAAGTCAATAAGTATTACGACTCCTGCCAGGAAAGCATCTCTTTGGCGTCGCGGTCGTATACGCACGTGATATGCTTCTCTACCTGCCTGGAGTAACCGGTTACTGCAATGCGAAAGACCGACCCCTTAAAACACAACCAAGGGGCGAGCCTATCGAAGAACGCCTTTTCATCTTCCGTAAGCCCTTGCCGAAAAGAAGCCATATCGGTAATCGGCATTCCTGCCGAAGCGAGCCTAAAACTCTTAAGCTTATTGGCTACGCTGATTGCCAGCTGTCGTTGTTCCCCAATCGCGAAAGCTTCGACAAAAACATCCAAGAGCTCATCAGATACCGTATTAATATTAACCTTTCCGTCGCCATAAAGAGTAACCGCATCCTTAATCAAGTCAAAGGCCTGCATAGCCATGGTTTGATACCGGGGATCTCTTATTACTTCTCGATAATAATATTCCAAAACGGCATGTAATTCGAAGAGATTCTTAAGGGGCGCACCCTTGGCTTGCGAAAGAGTGCTATCGGCAGCTACCCATCTCGATAGAATATCGGCAATCCCATTAACCTCTTCTTCCTCTACTCCCCGTTTTCTTAGCAAAAGTGCAAGCAACATCATCCCCCTGCCATCCATCGTATTGATATTAAGCCTTCGTGATTCATCCTGAAGGCCTAACTGCCGAGTATCGCGCCCAAAACCCTCGGAAAACTGGAAGTATTCTATCCGGAATCCTTCGGGAAGATTTTGCTGAGTGCGGAAAGAGAAGACGTCTTCGGGGAACCTCCCCTCTACACGCACCCCGCATTCCGACGGGGTATCATATTGTTCTGTGACAAGATCAAGAGAGTCTTCCTGCAGGAGCGCACAGGCATAGCGTACCCCTGCGCGCGCAAGGCTGTGTGCCTGAAGATCATCGAGTTGGTACCGCGCAAGCTTCAGGCTTATCGAAACACGGTGCGCTAAGCCGACGGCAAAAAGCACCAGGACCACTAAAACCCAGATAGTTAAGATTAATACGGAACCTCGTCGTTTCACTACCGTTGCTGCCCCCCCAAGGCAAGAGCAATTACCTTCGTCAACACTGAACCCTGTTGGCCCCGTACTCCTCCCAGAGTCAAATCGACTCTTATTGCAATCGGCAGATCGTGTTTCTGACTGGCTGAACTTGCCGCAGGCCAACTCTCCTGCCAAATAAACGGCCTCTCAGAGGAATCTCGCGCAACCGCGTAAGAAAAACGGACATCTTTAATTAAAGTAGATAATTCGTCGCGGATAGAGCCCGCATCAGGAAGAAGCGCGTCTACCCCGGCCTTAGAGGCCCGCGTAAATACCGCGCTATCGAATTCATAAGCGACATGCGCTATTTCAGAAAAAGAGACTCCTTGATTATCGTAACGCTTGACCACCGTAAAGAAAGAAGACCTTCGACTATCTCCCATAAAGTAACTATCTTCCTGCGAATACGCAAAGGAACTGGTAAGGTCTAGTGCCATTCTTTTAAAGATAAGCCGCGCGGTCTGATCACGCTGCAAAGAGGCATTGATAGAGCGATAGCTTAACAATCCGCCCTGGAAGGATCCGTAAAGAGTAACGGCAAGGATAGTAACGATGGCTGCAGAGATAAGAAGCTCAACGAGGGTAAAGCCGAAGCGACGAGAGATCTTCATAAAGGTCAGGGTTTAAACAGATAGGTGAAGAATCGCACGGAATTCTTTTCTTCTCGGGCCTTTTCAGGCCAACTAATCTGGAGCCGGTAAGGCACCAGATTCAAGATAAGCGGCTCCTCCACTGTCTCTTGCAACTCAAAGATTCTTTCCCCTGCGCGGCGAGTTTCGCTTCTCTGAAAGGGGCTGCCGGCACTATACCGCCTATCTGCGGTGAAAAGTTTTTCTTCTGCGAACATCGCGGCAAGACTAAGGTTGTGGGACAAGGACGCAGCGGCCAGAGCCCTCAGGAACGATTGATAGACAAAGACAATCCCTATCGCAAGTATCGCGAAGGCAACAAGCACCTCAAGAAGAGAGAATGCGCTATTTGACTTTAAGTGCACCCACGACTCCTTCTGAAATTAATGAGACTTTCTTGCCAGCCTTATCTTCACACATAAGAGAAAAGTTTTCTATATGGCCGTCTGGAAAGAAGAGTACGCGCATTTTTCCTTCCGGCGCCATCGCACAACGCAACTGTTCCGGAGTCCGACTGATCCGCGCCCATCGGGAGGTTAGGGGAATCCAGGAAGTCTCTTCCTGCACAAAAGAAACAAATTGCTGCTTTTGCGTATCGATGGTTAAAGAATGGATCTTCCCTTTTGCCACCGAAGAACCTTGAAGGTAATTACAGAGATAGAATAAATCCTTGATAAAACCCTCGACTTCTAAACCTTGGAAGAAACCACGGAAGGAAATAAGCACTCCCGTAGTGATGATCCCAATAATTATCACCACTACCAAAAGTTCAATAAGGGTAAAACCTTTCTTACCAATTCTCCACATCGTCACTGTCCCCTTCTACCCCGTTGGGGCCGGCGGAATAGAGATCGTAATCGTTGGCATGGGAACCGGGACAACAACTATAATGATAGGCATTCCCCCAAGGATCCTTAGGGTCTTTTTTGATATAAGGGCCTTTCCAATCGGAGAGTGACGCGGGGTTCGTGCGCAACGCAGCTAACCCTTCCGAAGTAGTCGGATATCGGCCGCAATCTACCTCAAACATATCCAAGGCCAACGCGATATTCGCACTGATATCGGTATTGCCTGCCGCGACGCGCGCTTCATCGGACCTGCCGGCTAAGCGCGGCATGACCATAGCCGCAAGTATCCCTAAAATGACGATCACCAGCATCAACTCGATCAACGTAAAGCCTTTTTCTTTACTGCTCATCTTATTCCCCTTTCGTTAACGGATAGAAAGATTAATCTGAAAAATAGGCAGAAGCATGGAGAGCACAATAAAACCTACGACCGTTCCCATAATAAGAATAATAACCGGCTCTATCATCTTCACCATAGTAGAAACCACGCGCTGCGTCTCTTTCTCATACTCATCGGCAATACGCAACAGGGATCCCTCCAACGCGCCTGTCTCTTCACCGATTGCGATAATATTGACCACCAGATGCGGAAAATACTTGGAGCCCCGCAGCGTGCCCGAAAGGCTCTCTCCTTGGGTAATTTTCTCGCGGCAGGAGAGTATCTCTTTGCGCAAGACCGCATTCTCAAGGACCGAA
>JAHISH010000187.1 GCA_018818365.1 Candidatus Omnitrophota bacterium
GAGGACGAACCTGCTATTGTTGCCCTGCCAGTTTTACTTTTATCAAACGCCCCTGGCAGGAATTGAGCACCAAATGCGTTTATCTAGCGAAATCCTCCGAAGGAGGACGAACCTGCTATTGTTGCCCTGCCAGTTTTACTTTTATCAAACGCCCCTGGCAGGAATCGAACCTGCCACACGCGGTTTAGGAAACCGCTGCTCTATCCTTATGAGCTACAGGGGCGATACGTGCGTCTTCCTAAAATATCGTCAGTCGAATGAGGCAACTAATATTTTATCAAAGAATATATCGGAAAATCGCGCAGTTTCTCTCTCCCCTTGAGTCCCGAAAGCTCAATAAGAAATGCGATCCCGGTAATTTTGCCTTTAGCTTGCTGCACAAGATCAGTGACCGCTTTAACCGTACCTCCGGTAGCGAGAAGGTCGTCAACGATAAGGATCTTTGCGCCGGGAGTAATCGCATCTTCATGTATCTGAAGGGTATCGGTACCGTATTCTAAATTATATGTTACCGAATTTGTCTTCCAAGGAAGTTTCCCTTTTTTGCGTACGGGGATAAAACCAGCTCCTAATTTATATGCTAAAGCGCCACCTAATATGAACCCTCTGGCTTCAACTGCTACCACCGCGTCAATTTTTTTGTTCTTATATTTCTTCACTAACGCATTGATTGCTTTTTTAAACGCAGCCTTATTATTCAGTAAGGTGGTGATATCACGGAAAAGAATCCCGGGCTTTGGAAAATCAGGTATAGTGCGGATACACGTGGTGAGAGATTTCACTTTCACTTGCGCCCTCCTATTAACTTGTCTTCTCCCCTTTTTTTAAAGTTCCTTTTCTTGGTTTTCGACAAAATTACGTAATCTTCCTAATGAGGCTTCTTCGATTTGTCTTACCCGTTCGCGAGAAAGCTTCAGTTTTTTTGCAACTTCCGCCAGGGTATGCGGTTTATTTTTATTTAGCCCAAACCGTAAGTCTAGGATCTTCTTCTCCCGGGGATCCATGGTTTCAAGGAGATTGGTAATCCGTTCTTTGTCAAGTATATGCTCTATTTGACTATCGGGAGAAACCGCATTCTGGTCTTCAATCAGGTCAGATATCTGGCTGCCGTTTTCATCTCCAATTGGTGTTTCTAATGAGGAAGTGGTGGTGGACATCCAGAAGTTTATCTGTTCGATCTTGCCTTGGGGAAGCTTGAGGCGATTTGCGATTTCCTCGTCTGTCGGGATCCTATTTAATGATTGGGTCAATGTATTTTTCTTCTTACGCCACTTATTGATTAAGTCGTTCATATAGACGGGCACGCGAATCATCTTTCCCTGGTCAGCAAGCGAACGGGTAATACCTTGACGGATCCACCATGCCGCATAGGTTGAGAATCTGAATCCTTTCCGGGGGTTGAATTTATCTACTGCGCGCATAAGGCCGAGGTTGCCCTCTTCAATTAAATCAAGAAGAGGGGTTCCCAGATACATATAGCGTTTGGCAATAGAGATTACTAACCGTAGATTCGCACGAATCATTGCCTTGCGGGCATGCTCGTCCCCTTTCTGTATCTTCTTACTTAAGGCAATTTCCTGTTCAGCAGTCAGAAGGGGAATGGTGCGTATTTCTTTAAGATATGTCTTTAAGGCTTCCATAGTTCCGGGTTCCGGTTTACGGGGAACGGGTTTTGGGGTAAAGTCTTTACCCGTTTCCCGATACCCAATGTTATTTTTTTTTCTCTTTAAGCACTGCCTGTGCAGCCGCTAGTTTTGCAATCGGAACTCTAAAAGGAGAGCAGCTTACGTAGTCCATCCCTACCCGATGGCAAAACTCTACGGAACGCGGTTCTCCTCCGTGTTCGCCGCAAATCCCGACTTCCAGGTCTTTACGAGTTTTTCGGCCGCGCTGGATGCCCATTTTTATAAGTTCTCCGATACCTTCCTGGTCTATGCTCTGAAACGGATCTTCGGAGAGGATCCCTTTTTCCAAATAATCGGGGAGAAACCCTCCGATATCATCACGTGAAAAACCAAAGCCCATCTGGGTAAGGTCATTAGTCCCGAAAGAGAAGAACTCCGCCGGTTCCGCAAGTTTTCCCGCAACGATGCAGGCACGCGGTATTTCAATCATCGTGCCGAACATATGTTTTATTTTCTTAAGCCCGTATTTTTTTAAGACCTCGGTATAGGTTTGTGTGGCGATTATGAACTGGTCATTTAGTTCCTTTATATCTCCGACTACCGGAATCATTATTTCTGGATACGGGTGTTTGCCTTCCTTTAAAAGTTCCGCTGCTGCTTCGAAAACAGCGCGTATCTGCATTTTGCTTATTTCCGGATAGGTAACTCCTAGTCGTACCCCTCGGTGCCCCATCATAGGATTAGATTCGTGTAGTCTTTCGGCTCTCTTGCTAAGTTCTTCGCGGGTGATTTTTAGATCTTGCGCTAACTGCTCCAGCTTTGCCTGTTCGCGCGGAACGAATTCATGGAGCGGCGGATCAAGAAGCCGAACTACGACGGGGTATCCATCCATGGCTTCGAGGGTACCCTTCATATCTTTTTTGACGTAGGGGAAAAGTTCAGTAAGTGCCAGTTCCCGCTCTTCTTTAGTATTAGAGACGATCATTTTACGCAGGATAAAGAGTGCTTCGTCGGAGCCTTTTCCGTAAAACATATGCTCGGTACGGAATAAGCCGATTCCCTCTGCCCCGAATTGTTTTGCTTTTTTGGCGTCTTCAGGGGTATCGGCGTTGGTGCGGATGCCTAATTTTTTTACTCCTTCGCAGAGTTTTAAGAAATCTCCGAGCACTTTATTCTCTTCCGCGGCATCTATCATAGGGAGTCTCCCGTCATAGACAGTGCCTTTGGTGCCGTTTAAGGTTATCCAGTCTCCTTCGTTGAGGATCTTGTTTTCTGTCTTCATTTCTTTTTTATTATAATCGATATGCAGGTTGCCGCATCCTACGATGCAGCATTTTCCCCACCCGCGCGCGACTAATGCCGCATGTGAGGTCATCCCTCCGCGTGCGGTCAAAATCGCTTGTGCGGCACGCATCCCCTCCACGTCTTCAGGGTTTGTCTCTTCGCGCACAAGAATCACTGTTTTGCCCTGTCTTGTCCACTCTACGGCATCGAGTGCAGAAAATACGATCTGACCGTTTGCTCCTCCGGGACCAGCGGGAAGGCCTTTGACGAGTACCGTATGGCTGCTTTCTGCTTTCGGGTCGATGATGGGATGCAATAATTCATCCAGTTGCGCCGGAGTAACTCGCATAAGCGCTTGGTCTTTGGTGATAAGTTTTTCTTTAAGCATATCAACGGCCATGCGTACCGCGGCAGGGCCATTGCGTTTTCCTACGCGGCATTGGAGCATAAAGAGGCGCCCTTTTTCGATAGTAAACTCAATATCCTGCATGTCATGGTAGTGTTTCTCCAGACGGCGTTGGATACAAAATAATTGTTTATATATCGTGGGCATCCCTCTTTCCAGCGTTACCATGTTTTTATTTTGTCCGGATTTCGAGTATTCGTTGATCGGGGCAGGAGTACGTATTCCTGCGACCACGTCTTCGCCTTGGGCATCAATCAGATATTCCCCATAGAATCTATTTTCGCCGTTGCCGGGGTTACGTGTAAAGGCAACGCCGGTAGCGGAATCATTGCCCATGTTCCCGAATACCATGGTCTGCACGTTTACTGCGGTGCCCCATTCTTCAGGAATATTTTCTATGCGGCGGTAGCTGATTGCGCGTTTTCCGTTCCAGGAGGAGAAGACGGCACTGATGCCTCCCCATAGTTGCTCGTAAGGATCATCGGGGAAATCTTTATTAAGGATTCCTTTGATTCGTTGTTTAAAGAGCGTACAGAGGGTTTTGAGGTCTTCAACCGTCAGGTCCGTGTCGGTCTGGCATCCTTTTTCTTTTTTAAGCGTCGCCATGATGTGTTCTAACTGTTTACGGATGCCCTGGTCTTCTTTGGGCTCGATCCCGGCAGCCTTTTCCATGACTACGTCCGAATACATCATAATAAGTCGGCGATAGGCATCATACACAAATCGTTGGTTGCCTCCACTCTGCGTAATTAACCCAGGGATAGTCTTGGCGGTAAGTCCGACGTTTAATACCGTCTCCATCATCCCAGGCATTGAGCGGCGTGCGCCCGAACGTACCGAGACCAAGAGCGGATTTGCGGGATCGCCAAACTGTCTGTCCATCAGGGTTTCTACTCTCCGCAAGGCTTTGGTAACTTCCTCTCGTAATACTTTTGGATACGTTTTCTTATTTTGATAATAGTATGTACAGACCTCTGTGGTGATCGTAAATCCTGGCGGGACAGGGAGCCGCAATGATGTATGCCCCGCCATCTCCGCAAGATTTGCGCCTTTGCCTCCTAAGAGGTTCTTCATGCTTTCTTTTCCGTCCGCCTTGCCTCCTCCGAAAGAATACACATATTTTTTTGCCATTACTTTTGAAACCCTCCCTTTCTTCATCCTCAAAGTTGAATAGGACGTTAGTTAAATTTGGTATTAAAAAACTCTTTTAGTTTTTCTATGCTGATACGTTCTTGAAGCATGGTGTCACGGTCTCGTATCGTTACCTGCTGGTCTTCCAGCGATTGCACATCAACGGTGACGCAATAAAGAGTCCCGACTTCATCTTGCCGGCGATATAGCTTCCCGATTGCTCCCGTATCGTCATACATGGTTACAAAACATTTTTTTAAATCCTGGGCAATTTTCTTCGCCAGAGAAACGATCTCTGCACGGTTCTTTAAAAGGGGGAAGACCGCCACTTTTGTCGGAGAAAGGTCTTTATGTAATTTAAGGACTACCCGGGTGTCGTCTCTTACCTTTTCTTCATTGTAGGCGTTTATCAAAAACGCTAGTACGCTTCGGTCTACTCCTCCTGAAGGCTCAATTATGTAAGGAAAGAACCTCTCTTTGGTCGCATCGTCGAAATAGCGCAGGTCTTTCCCGCTTGCGTGAGCGTGTTGGCGTAAGTCAAAGTCAGTCCTATTGGCAATTCCTTCTAATTCGCTCCACCCGAAAGGAAAATTATATTCGATATCAGTACACGCTAAGGCATAATGCGCAAGTTCATCTTTCCCGTGCGGACGTTTCCTCAAGTCTTCCTTTTTTATCCCGAGCGACAGGTACCAGTCGAAACGGTAGTGGATCCATTCTTCCAGTTTACTATCGGCTTCAGAAGGCCTGACAAAATACTCGATCTCCATTTGTTCGAATTCCCTAGTGCGGAAAATAAAATTACCGGGGGTAATCTCGTTGCGGAAGGCTTTACCGGTCTGTGCCAGGCCGAAGGGTAGTTTCGGATGGCGGGAATCGAGGATATTCGCGAAATTCACAAACATCCCTTGTGCGGTCTCCGGACGCAAATAGATAAGGTTTGCCGCTTCTTCTACCGGTCCCTGATGGGTTTTAAACATTAGGTTGAAAGGCCGGGCTTCGGTAAGCTCTCCTGCGCATTCAGGACACTTCTTCTTATCCTTAAGGTCATCTTCTTTGAAACGTTTTTTACAGGATTTGCAGTCGCTCTTGAGGTCGTAGAAGTTCTCTACGTGCCCTGAGGCTTCCCAGACCTTCGGGTGCATGAGGATTGCGGCATCCATTCCGAGCACGTCGTTACGTTCGTATACGTTTGCCTTCCACCAGGCACGCTTGATATTGTTCTTCAATTCAATACCGAAAGGGCCGTAATCCCACGTATTGGCAAGCCCTCCGTATATGTCCGAAGAAGGGAAAATAAAACCGCGTCGCTTGCAGAGAGAGACTACTTTTTCCATTGCGTTTTCACCCATAGTCCTTTATTTTTATCGCAGTTTGACCTAAAAGTCAAGGGTTTTAAAGGGGGGATTATGTTTCTTTATCGTATGTAAAATCGCAAAGACATCCTCAA
>JAHISH010000188.1 GCA_018818365.1 Candidatus Omnitrophota bacterium
CGCAACAGACATCGCTCTTCTCAGGAGCTGATCTTGCCAACCTCTGCAATGAGGCAGCGCTGCTTGCGTCCCGTTATAATAAAGAAGCAGTTGAGCAGAAAGATCTGGAAACGGCTATCGAACGGGAAATAATGGGCCCGGAGAAAAAAAGCAGGGTAATGTCCAAACGCGAGAAAGAACTTACGGCGATTCACGAATCGGGACATGCGCTCCTATCACTACTTCTTCCTGATGTCAATCCGGTCACCAAAGTCTCTATTATCCCACGCGGAATGGCAGGAGGATATACCCTCACCCCTCCACAGGAAGATAAATCGTTCCACACCAAATCCGAGTTACTCGCAGACCTTGTCGTATACCTGGGAGGACGGGTGGCGGAAGAGCTGCACTTCGGCGATATCACTACCGGAGCGGCTCACGACTTAGAAGTCGCTACGTACAAAGCCCGAAAGATGGTCTGTGATTACGGGATGAGCGCACGCATGGGGAATATTACGCTCGGGAAAAGCCATGGGCCGGTTTTTTTAGGTAAAGATATCGTTGAGGAGAAGAATTACAGCGATGATACTGCTAAAATGATCGATGAAGAAGTCAAACTACTTATCGATAATTCCTACCAGAGAGCTAAAAAGATGATCCAAGAGAATCAGGAAAAACTTACCCTGCTTGCCAATACGCTCCTTGAAAAGGAAGTCTTAAACGGAAACGAAGTGCGTATACTCTTAGGATTGGAAAAAAAAGAAATTTCCTAAATCATGCGCATCATCGAAGTCTCTGAACCTTCAAGATTAAAACAAATCTTCAGGGAAATAAAGGTCGATCCGTACGGAATTAAGATCATGCTGCCTAAGGCACAGTCTTTTCTGGTACTCACGGGTGAAATCTCTAATATTACCGCCAACATCATTAAACAAGAATTACTCTCCCTCGGGGCAGACGCGGCGGTCGCACGGGATTCCCTCACCGGGAAGACAAAGAAGACTGACTGCCTGATGATAGGAAATCTCACCCAGTTCCAACGTCTTTGCGTAAAACTGCGCAGGCAACCCTTTGGATTAGATAGACTTTCTTATAGACTGGATACCGTATTACGTCATTATCAAGAACGCGTGTATACGGTCAAGGCAGGCACGTATACTTTGCCCCTTGGGAAAAAAGTACATCTAATGGGCATCGTGAATATGTCTCCGGATTCTTTTAGCCAAGACGGGTTTACCTGCGCACACGGTACCCTGGTAGCACATGTCAAAAGACTCATCGCAGAAGGAGCTGATAGTATTGATATCGGAGGTGAATCTACCAGACCCGGAGCAAGACCCGTAAGCGTGAAGGAAGAAATACGCCGTACCCTTCCCGCAATACGAATGCTTGCACGTAAGACTAAAATACCCCTCTCAATTGATACCTACAAAGCGGAAGTAGCGCGCGCAGCGCTTGATCACGGCGCGGAAATGGTTAACGATATTAGCGGCCTGCGTTCTGCAAAAATGCGTAAGCTTGTCGCAGAGAAGAAATGCCCTGTAGTCATAATGCACATGAAGAAGACTCCTGCAACCATGCAGCGAGATCCTCAATACAAAGACATCATATCTGAAATCGTCTCCTACTTACAGGATGCGATTTGCCGCGCAGAAGACGCAGGGATTAACCGAGAGAAGATCATTATTGACCCTGGAATAGGTTTTGGCAAGACACTCGCACACAATCTTTCGATATTGCGCAATCTTTCCGAATTCAAGGTATTAGGAAGGCCTATCCTGGTGGGGACATCGCGAAAGTCATTCTTGGGAAAGATACTGAATAAAGAACCTCATGAGCGGCTTTACGGAACCATCGCCTCCTGTGTACTGGCAGCTAAGGCAGGAGCGAATATCCTGCGAGTCCATGATGTGCTGGCGACGCGGCAGGCTCTGAAAGTAAGCGGCGCAATACTTCATCAAAACTAACAATGTGGAAACCACTCGTTGAAATCGTCATACTCTGGACTGTCATCTATCACATAATCCTTTTCTTTGAAGGCACACGTGCAATTCAGGTCGTACGGGGCATTATAATACTTCTGATTGCA
>JAHISH010000189.1 GCA_018818365.1 Candidatus Omnitrophota bacterium
GTTCAGAACCGTCCCTGAGTTCGAGTGCGGTGGAAGCAGGGGTGCAACGCTTCTTTGCGGCGAAACAGGTTGAGCAGTTGATTTCGGCGTTAAGGAGAAACTTAATGCCTACTGACCGCGTCTATCAGGCAATCGATATTGTCGCGCAAGCTGTTGCCGAGAAAAGGAAGAAAGACTTATGGATTATCTTAGCTGTTGAAAGAGCCATAAGCCTGACTGATCAAAGGATTAAATCGTGCTCCTTGCTTGAATATGGGGTTCCTCTTGCCGCAAAGGCTGCGCTGCAAAACTTCGATCATTTTAAAGCAAACCTTTCAGCTTTGGAGAGATTGGCGCAGCGTCTGCATCCGGTCAATCCTTATGAAACTCTGCAGGAAGCAGCGCGCCTTATGGCACACTTTAATGTACGCACTCCCGCAGACTTCAATACGTTAATTTTCATTGCTGAGTCAATCCCCGCTTTATATAAAGAAACAAGAGATAAGGGATTCTCTGATGAGTCGCTGCGAAAATATGTAGAGCAGGTAATTGGAGTAGTTGCGGATTTACAAACTTTCTCCCAGATTATTGCGAAAGAAAGAGCTTCTATAGGGCAGAGAGTTAAGGCGGTGTTTGTAGAAGGTTTTTATGAAGTATTTACCAGAGGCGAATTGCGTTCCAAAGATGCCGATGCATGGAGAGGAGAAAGTTGGCAGGGATATCATGTTAATCCAAGATTAAAACCAGGAGAGCGTCATCCTCAAAATGGCCGCGTCATTAGAGAAGTCAGGATTATTAACGAAGTGCCGATAAGCGAACTTTGTGACGGATTTTATGAAGAAGTTACCTATGGCTTAGAGTTGGAAGGCCAGAAAGTTCTTCTTGCGTTGCCCTCAGGGGTCATTGTCGGTAATCAGGTTATCTGGCCGAGAGTAATCTTGGGTACCCCAATCTTGGAGCGAAATACGAGGGTGCATTCTGGTCAGCCGATCCTTGTGCAAGTGGAGGCCGCAGGTTTGGAATCGGTGGAGGATATATCAGTTAAGGCAGGTATTCACTCTTCGGTTACAAGCGGGGAGAATAACTGGGAAGATGTGTATTTCGGAGCACGTAACCTTACCATTATTGCACAAGAGAGAAAAGGAGATACGTGGTCTATTAAGGGCAATTTGACTCCATCTCAGTCGGGAGAAATGACTGCATTCGCGGAGATAAACAAAGAGCGTTTCTGGGCCGGGGCATTCGGAGAAAACGTGATAATAGAAATAGGCGCTGTTTCTTCCCCGATCTCCGATCGTTTGCACGACGAGATCGTGACAAGAGCGAATGCACTGGTGATTGCCAACCGCTACGGCAACCCTGGTCGTGAGGAGGGGCAATTATTCCAGGAGTATGTGCCTGATTCGACGATAGGATTGATACTGGAAAAGATCAGCACATCAGCGAGGGCTGTCATCTTTGGCTTGCGGCCCGCTGCTTTAAGCAGGATGTCTCTTGTGACAAAAGATATTGAGGCATTAGAGGAGGCATTCTTTGTATTAAACCACATTGCCGGCGTAAATATAAAGGTAGTAGATTTAGGGGATAGAGGGGTATATGTGTACGATGAATACGCGTTAGTCAAGAAGCTTCGCAGAAAAGATTTCCTCATTGGGGTCACCGAGAGCGGAATGGAACAGCTTATCCGTAGGGATATGCGCAGCGTGGCAGGAGTATTCTATCGCTTAGTTGAAGAATTTAGTTTATGGAATATTTTCAAGGAATTAGTTTCCGGGTACAACGGTAAAATAGAGGGGCTTAACGAATTATTAGAGGAAGGTTTATGGAAGAGGCAGAGAATAAAGAGGAAGCATAGGATAGGGATCAAGTACTTGGTAACCTGCACGTACGGCAGGCCGAAGGCATTAGATAACGCGATAAAGATGTACACGCAGAACCTTGAATTATTCGGGCATAAGGAAGATATCACGTTATTTATCTTGGATAATACCCCTGCGGATGCGAATGCCAGGCCCGGAGACCGGGCAGCGGCATTTGGGAACCGGGAGGTAGTGAGGCAATATCAGGAGCGAGGATTTAAGATCAGATATTTATCAAGGGAAGAGCAGGAGTACTTGCGTAAGGAGTATGTGAAGTTCCTGGTGAGACGATATGCGACATCCCGTGGGGTGAGGAGATCAGACCCGCAGACGCAAGCTGATCTGATTGCCGCAGAACAGGCCAGAGTAGAGGAATTCTTAGAAGGCAGATTTACGGAGATCATCAACTACGCGTTTGCCACACAGAACATCGCAGGGGCACGTACAGTAACGGTAGCGCTTACCGAAGGGAATATGGGTAATTTTGATGATGATTCGTTACCGCAGGCAGCAGTGGTAACAAAGGAGATGCGGCGCAGGATAAGCGAGGAAAGACGTAAGAATGCGGATCCGCTCATCGCAGAGATGCGCAGGGAATTATCCGCAGGAATGGACGAGCGAGAGGTTTTAGAGAGATACTTTGCATATTCACCGGATGGCTCGACAGGATTAATCCCGCAGGCATTAGGGCAGATGAGGCAGGTTAGAAGCGAACAGAGATTGCGGTTCCAGAGGGAGCATAACCGCGGACAGGCGCAGACTGCGTTTGGTGATCCAAGCATATTGGATGAGGAAGAAGGCAAAGATGTGTGGCTGGTAACTACAGAAGATGATGTACAGTTGCCTTTACAGCATACCAGCGATAAAGCCTTAGGGCTGGAGTATGATGATGAAAAGGCAGGGGAACAAATCCCTGACTACAATGCGCAAAGTACAGAAGAGAATGACTTACGGGTCAGAGAGGGAGATTATGACTTGTTGCCGGTTGACTTCCTGTGGGTAGGGGATCAGACGTTAGGAAGATATACCGGACAACATGCAGTAGGAGTCTTGGCAAGCGATGATGAGAGAGGAACCGGTATCCAGCCATTACGGCAGGCATGGATAGCTAGGAAGATCACGGATGCATTGGATAGATTTCCTGAGTCGAGGGTAGTAAGTAGGATTGCGGTAGCATATAGCTGGATAACTTCAACGTTACAGGGAGCATTTCCCGGATCTGAGTTGTTACGAAGGTCGGTGATTAAGAGAGCAGCGTTATGTTCGATGCATTTTAACAATGCAAGAGACAATGCGGCAGAGGCGTTGTTTAATGAGAGCTATAACTTCTGGCATAGGCATAACAACGGAGTGGTAGACCCGCGAGACCTGCAGCAGGTAGTGATGATGACCGTGCATATGGGAGTCAGAGGATTGAATTCGATACGGTTTACGAGATGGAACCAGGATTGCTTTAACTTAAAGACGATGAGATTGCCGTTACCGATACCGACCAATGGTGCATGGTTGAGGACTGAGGAGCCGTACTACAAGGAGTTGGTAGAATTCATCTTCACGGGGTATTCAATGGCATGGGCAAGGGTAGTAGGCGGACATAAGAGGTTACCGGGAGAGAGGCGTCCGAACGTATCTAAGCAGTCATTGTGGGAAGAGATGGCGATGGTGGCGTGGGATCTGTATGACTTGGTTTTCTTACAATTATTCAGGACTATACGATTTGCGTTGATTTTAGATCCATACAGGAGATTAAGGATACTGGGGAGAGA
>JAHISH010000190.1 GCA_018818365.1 Candidatus Omnitrophota bacterium
CGCGCTCATCGCGTCGAAGTATTCATTGAGCATGGCAACTACTTCTTCCGGCTGGCGTTTCTCGGAATAGGCCGTGAATCCGCGTATATCGGAGAAGAGGACGGTTAATTCTCGGCGTTCTCCGCCAAGTGTTAACCGGGAGGGGTCTTTGAGGATCTCTTCCATAACGTTCTTGGAGATATAGTGCCCGAAGGCCTTTTTGACCCAGCGTTTCTCTTTTTCTTCGCTGGCAAAGTGGTAGCTTACGGTGACAATATAGCTTAAGAGCGTACTTCCCAACGGCCCCACCATATCTATCCAGAGCCCCTGAGTGGCAAAAAGCTGGAATGCGGCCGTGGCATAGAGGGCTAAGACAACGATGATAAAGATCAGGCTGTACGCGGCGGACATCGCACTGACGCAGAGCGCAACCGTAATGCTTAAGAAGAGAATAAGGAAGTTTGTGTTTGTGGTATCCATACGCTGTAGGAATTTTTCATTGAGTATGGTATTTAGTATCGCCGCATGCGTGCCTACGGCAGGATAGTCGGATTCAAGGGGAATCGGGGTATAGTCGTGTGTGCCGGGAGCAGTCAGGCCTATAATACAGATGGAATCTTTAATGAGGGCGCTTAATTTTTTAGTTAAATCGTCCAATTTTCTTTGGTCCTCAATGAGCATCTCTTTGAGTGCTTGATCCCGGAGTTCCTCCTGCGATAACTGCAGGTTATACTGGAGATTCTGCTGTAATTCCCAGAGCCGATAGACTTCGCTGGCACTTAAGTGCCGGAAAGAGTCGTGCCATTTCCCCGGCCAGTTGATCAGAAGACATCCGTTTTTATCGACAGGAATACGCCGCGTGCCGACAATAAGGCTATTATCTGACCCCATAGAGAAACTTTTAAGGGGATCAATATTCCAAAGGTCAAAGAGGACATGTAACGCAATGTGCGGGAATACCCTGCCGTTATAATAGACCAGAAGCGGGACTTTTCTTAATGTCCCGTCGTAATCGGCAATGGCGTTAAGGAATCCTGCGGATTTCATGCTCTGGATGAAGGGCAGAATTGGAGGGGTGATCTGTAACGCCTTGAAAAATTCGTTACGCGCCGTAAAGGGAATACCCGCTTTCTTAGCTAAGGCATCTTCGCGCGCAAGCCGGTTGTATTCTTGCTCTAACAGCGCAATATCTTCTTTACGAAAGAGGTTCAGTTGCCAGATTATTTCTTTAAAGGGGGTATCATTTTTTGCGGCAAGTATCGGTTGAAGGGTGTCTCTGTAAACTTCAGCTTTGATATCGTTATAGTGCGGCCGCAGTTGAGATATCTGCGCAGCTTCAAAAGATGCCGCGGCGTCGTTGAAAGACAATTCCAGGTTACGCGAAATAAGAGTATAGAGTCTTGCGCGCATAAAGGCGGTGTGGAGTTCTTTGGCACTGAGACCGCGCGCATGCGCAAGAAGAGAAGAGGGGAGTTCGCGGAAATCCTGCGCAGGATTTCCCGCGCACCAGGCGCGCAACGCGTCCTTAAGGGCAAGATAACGCGTATTCTTTTCTATATCCCTGGCAGTGCGTAGTATCTCGAAGTTATACCCCAGGTAGACATTGCCCGCGTCTTTAAATGCCCGGCTTAAGAGAAGGTCATTATCCTGCATTGCAAGGGATAAGGTCTCTTGAATATTATTCTGCCAGACCCCGATACCATCCCGTAACTGCGATAAGGCGTTTACTGCTTCTTGTGTCTGCGGTTCTTCCTGATCTAACAGTTGTTGGGTGTCGCCGATAAAGCTCCGCAGGAGTCCCGCATTCTCTTCAAGTTTCAATCCCTCACGGAGCCGCTCTTTGTCAACGATAAGCTGGGTAGGGTTGCTGAACGTGACGTCAAAGAGCACCGCGCGCGCATCAAGAGTTTGAAGTGTTTCGGTAATGTGCGCGAAGATATCCCGCGGCCATGGCCAGCGTCCCAGGGCATTAATGGATGTTTCGTCCATTTCTAAGAATAGGATCCGCCCGTCCTGGGAGAGCGGCCCGCGCACCTTGAACCGTGCATCCAGGGTCTTTGTTTCGAAGATTTCATAGGATTCCGGAAGGAGAGAGTTGAATGCCAGCGTAAGAAGTGCCGCGACAAGGCCGAGTGCAGCGCTTATAAGGAATTTTTTCCTTCTTTTTTCGTTCATCGGTTAAGGAA
>JAHISH010000191.1 GCA_018818365.1 Candidatus Omnitrophota bacterium
CTCTTCTCTATCCCCTTATTAAGCGCCTCCGCGTAAAAAAGATTCTCCGGGCTGACAGAAAGGAGCGCGTGCGGATACCGAATCTTTATTTCTTTTTGGAGCGCAGCATCTAAGGAGTTATCGATAACGATTATCTCGCAAGGATGCAATGTCTGCGCATTGAGGGAATCAAGCAACTGCCAAAGATAGGGGCTTTTTCCGAAACTGACCACTATCGCACTGACTCCCGCATTGCTGCTCATGAGGAAATTCTCTGTGCGGAAAAGAAATTTGCAAGCTCTTGATCCTGATCAATAAGCTCATTGAAAACCCCGTGCAGTATGTGACGGGAATTCTTGAAGAAGTAAACGAATTGGCATGATGCCACCGTAGATAAACGGTGGGATACAATGAGCACGGTGGCATCCGGAAGGGCTCTTCTTATCCCCGCGAGAATCTTCTGTTCAATGGCAGAATCCACAGATGACATGCCTTCATCGAGAATCAAAATCCGTGGACGCGCAAGGATTGCCCTAGCAATAGAGACCCGCTGCTTCTGCCCCTCAGAAAGCTTACAGGCATTCTCTCCAATGACCGTCTCCAAGCCCTGAGGCAGGTTTCTGACCAGTTCATCGAGGCAGGCTATCTCTATTGCCGCGCCAATCTCTTGCGGGCTCGCCAAAGGGTTGGCATAGGTAATATTGTAACCCAAAGTATCATTCCACAGATATGGCTCTTGCAAGGCAACGCAGACCTGCTCTTTTAGTGAATTCGCAGAAATCATTGTAAGCGGCTTGCCGTCAATACAAATCTGCCCTTTCTGCGGATGGAAAAGCCGAAGGATAAGGTTAATAATGGTCGTCTTCCCGCACCCTGAAGGCCCTACTAATGCCGAGATACTTCCTCCGGGTATCGAGAAACTAATATTCTCCAAGATAGCCGCCCCCGGTTTATAACTAAAATGAAGATCCTGAAACTCAATACCCGCCCTATCAAAATGATATGCCTTGGCACCGTCACCTTCTGCGTGCTCATCAGGGGCATCAAGGATCTTCTCTAACCTTTTACCTGAGACATTTCCAAAAAGCGCGTTACGGAAGAACGCCACAAACGATGAGTGTAAACCCGCAAGCTGGCTCAAATACAGAGAGACCGCGCTTAACGTTCCTAAGGTCATCTTCCCTTGGATCACTTGATAGGCGCCGTAACAGATAATCAATCCAAGGACAATCCTGCCTATGGAATCATTGGCGAAGATGCTTCCGGCTTCCCATTTTGCTGCCTTCAGATTCAAACGGGCCAAGTGCAGTAAGCCCTTGAGGTATCGTCGTACCTCCTGGCTCTCTTTCCCTAAGGCCTTTACCAGCTGAATCCGGGAAAAAACCTCCTGTAAACGCTGAAAGACCCCCTGCGATCGCTCCATCCTTAATTTAAAGATCTCACTTAACTTCCGGTTGAAATAATACGGCAGGAGAAAGAGAAACGGCGCAAGAGTGAAGGACAAGACTGCCATCTTCCAATCAAGGCGGATAATAATCAGAACGGTCAGGATTACCCGAGGAAGAAGCCGTATTCCATTCGGAAGCGTATCTGAAACCAGAGAGGTAACCTGGTCAACATCATAATTAATACGGTAAAGGATCTCTCCGGTTGAACTATCTTGAAAAAAATAATACGGCACCCTTTGAAGTTTCTTAAACACGCGGCTGGCCAGTTGCAGATTAATGCGCACCCTGATGAAACTGCTTAGATAACTACTGATACTCTGAAAGACACCATTAAGGATAAAGGTAAATCCCCCTATTCCCGCAAGAACAAGGAATAAGGTTATATCCCGCTGGACAAAAGCCCGGTCAATAATGAGTTTGGTCAGATACGGATTCACCAGTCCCAATACGGCTGAAGCCCCGCTTAATAAAAGAATAAGGATCTCTTTCTTTAAAAAAGGACGCAAATAGCGGAAATACTTCAGTACACTCGTCATAAACTTACGGGTAACGGAATATCCTTCATAATGGATTGAGAACGCTTCCCTGCCGCATCGCACAAATAAGGAATAAGGGAATCCAATTCCCCCGCCTCCAGGTACGACTGCGCCGGACACCAGCTACAGAGATAGCGGAAAGTACAATTGCGGCATTGTGCCAAAAGTGCTTGATTCTGCACACGCTTAGTAAGCGCCTGAGGAATACAACCTTCCCACACGTCAGTCAAGCTATGATTCCTAAGATCAAAAATGCATTCAGGATGGCATAAAGAAAGACACATCCTGCACCAACCATCATATCCTATCGCAAGGCTTCCTCTGCCTGTGCCGCATCGGAAGAGATGGTCACAATCTCTTTCCTGCGGATACTGCGCCTGTAATCTACGGCATTCCTTTTTGAGCGCGGTATGGCGCGTAGAATCCAAGGTCTCAAGCGTGCCAATCTCTTGAGGGGTTAATCGCTCGTTGCGAATTTCCTGATTCCGCAGGTGATCCCTATCAAAACGCAGGTGTAAAAAAGGATCAAAACGAAATGGCGCCTTACTGTATTCACGACACAATGCGGTAATCTGGGGCAACTCTTGGATATTAGACCTTAAAGCCATAGCCTTAAGATTGAATTTGATATTATTCTCTAAGAGAAGCGCAATCCCTTCTTTGAACGCCTCAAAAGAACCTGATTTACGGGTTATGCGCTCATAGGTATCTTTGGTCGCGCCATAGACGGTGATATCAAGGTCCCTCGGGGGATAACGCGTAAACAAATGCACATGTTCTTTAGTAAAGAGTGTGGCGTTGGTAAAAACCGAAATAACCATTCCTTTACGCTTAAGATACATGTAGATATCAAAAAAATCATGCCTCAGAAGCGGTTCGCCTCCGGTCACCAGAGCCCATAAAGCTCCTAATGAGGATGATTCATCGACAAGTGCGGTTATCTCTTGAAAAGATAATTCTGCGTCCTGCGCCGCAAGATCGTTCTCCGGCACATTCAGATAACAATGGCGGCAATTGAGGTTACAGCGTGCGGAAAGTTCCAGGGTAAAGGAAAAAAGCCGGCGCCTCTTTCGCATCGCTTCCCAGGCATTGAAAGACGAAATGGGTTGCACACTGATAAAATCCTTATTCACCAGACGCTCCTTGTACCTTGCGTACGCAAATACGGCACTGCCACAAAAAAAGAAATAGTGGCCTTAAGACTCCCATCCTGCTTAAGATTGCGAAAATGAAACTATCTCTGCCCAGGCTCAATCGAACCCTCTTTCCTTTACGTTCAGCACAGGCCAAACGCCCGAGGATATCCCTGCGTGCCACAATCCCGTCTGGCGCAGAACAACAATCTCCTTTAAGCATATACCCTGAACGGCTACTCCCCACGATCCGGTGTACCGTAAGATTGTTATGATGAGTATCGAGAAATGCCACGACTTCGCCGAGACCAAAGGAATCATCCTTGCAAGGTACAACAGTAAGGATATCGTTTTCTTTGATAAACGGCCACATGCTCATGCCTTTCGCGGAAAAACGCACCATCGCATCTCTGGCTAATAATTCCGTAAAGATCTGCGCAAATAACGATCCGGAAAGCAAAATAGTCTTATTCTTGCCGGGGTATCTGGTGGAGAATTCTTCTTCTAAAGAGTTCTTCGGTAAATCCGATGACATCACGTTGGATCTCCTCTATCGGAGTATCATATTCGGTGCCTAAGTCCAGGGCAATCTCCCGAAGGGTTCGCTTCCCATCCATCCGATCCCAGATTGCCTTGCCCTCTTCATTGAGGGTAAAGACAGCATCTTCAAAATCCCCCACCCCCGCAGAGATTGGCACCAGGACAAATTCTCCTCCGACCTGCCGGGCCACCACTTCCTCCGAAGGGACATAGACAGTATCAATGCTAATTGTTTTCTCCATACGATGCGATCCTTTCTTTTCCATTCTTAACTTCCCACCCTTGCTCGCCTATTCCCAAAAGCCCCACGGAACGTGCCTGCACATGGGCGATTTCACAGAAATACTCTATCGGCGTATCGAGGCTGCCATGCTCCAGCCATGACTTCGCGGGGCACTGCAGGCATAGCCCTTTTAAGAAACAGCGCGCGCAACGGCGCAGATACTCCGGATTGGTGGATTTAATCTTTCTCCACTGTGGGAGAAGACTGGTGACTGCCTCTTTCAAAGAACCGTCTTTAAGGTCGTAGCTCAACCGGGGATCTTTTAAGAGCATACAAAGCCGCAATCTACCGTACGGATCAATGTCTGCCTTATTGATACCGCCGCCACAGGAGAAGATATTCTCTCCTGGAATCTTCATAAACTTCCGACAGAACTGCGCTAACTTACCCGAATAATCCGGCCGGAACTGCCTCAAGGATTCAAGGATATCTTCGGCGGATATCCGTCTGGCGCATATTTGTTTATTGCGGACAGAATCTCTTCTGGCGTGTAAATTAAGGTATAGTACAAATTGTACTGGATTCTCCCCTGACGAACCAAAAAGCGTCTCTCCCCATCTTACAAACGCTTCTTTATCCTCCTTGTTTTCGGGAAGGATCACCGCTTTTACGGCAAAAGGAATCTTGTATTCCTGTAATAAGTGTATCCCTCTCCACGCAGCTTCAAAACTTCCCGGCCTGCCGGTTACTGATTCATAGGTCTTAGGGGCCATCCCATAAAGGCTTACTTCTATTGGCTCTAAAGGCCGTATACGGCAAAAAAGTTGGGCAATGGTTGGGGTGATAAGGGTCGCATTAGTAAATAGGGTGACGCGAAGGCCCCGTCTTCTTGCATAGACATAGAGCTCTGCGAAATCCGGGCGCACCAAGGGTTCTCCTCCGCTGAAACGGACCCCAAGACAGCCCAATGCGGCCGCATCACGCAAGATAGTTTTAATCTCCTGTGCCGAAAGTTCCCTCCCACGGACACTTTCATCATGCAACGGAAGGTTGTTATAACAATGGACACAATTGTTGTTGCAGCGTTCGGTAAGTTCGATATCCAAACGGGAAAGAATTGGTCTGGCCGCGTTTGAAGAAAATAGAGAATTCAGACTTTTACGTACGACAAACTCAGTAGTAGAGCTCATATACGCTTCTTTAAAGAATTATTGTGTTTAAGAACCTATCGCATCACAATCGGCGCAGCCGGCGGTAGTACACTCTAAATTGCCGGATACGGTTGCTGAAGGCGGGGTCCCTAACTGGTCTTTACAGGATGTTAACACCGCCTCTTCGGCTCTTAATCGCGCCAAAATAATCAATTCAGGTTTACGCCAGGATTTCTTTTGCATTCGCGTACCTCCCTTCAATAATATCAATAATCTTTCCGCTCGTATCAAAACACACTCTATAACAGGGGATTGTCTCAATCATCTTTTCAATAAACCAAAGAGTCTTCTCCCACCAGGCCTGTGTTACCAAAGGCCTGATCAGAGTCTCCAAGAGAATCTTTGTTAATTGTTTTCTGTCCGTAATCTCGATAACCCGGTTCTCGGAAGATTTTTCTAAGAAGAAAATTGCCTCCAGAGGGGCCGAACCGGATGATACCTGACGGTAATCGCCATGGCTCCAGGTGCCGTGTATTCTGAAACCTTCCTCATGGCGGCGCACGATAATACGCTCATCACAGAGCACCTCTGCGCGCGTCTCCCACATCCGTGCCATGGTTGATTTTCCCGCTTCCGACCTGCCCAGGAACAAAAGCCCCTGTCCGTGAAAATTTACTCCGCAGGCATGGAAATAAACCCCTTGTTTCTCTGCGAGAAAATGCGTCAGGAATATCTGGTCAGAAGGAATAAACGCAAGACTGGCAAATCCTCCTTTTAAAAAAAGCTCTTTCTTTCTCGGGCTATGGTAGAGCACTACCCTGGAATGATGCTGATTACAGACTGCGATGGCGCCCTCTGGATCCTGCGTGCCATCCGGCAGGAGACTGACATACACCCACGCATGACGCAGACGATAAACTGCCCACGGCGGCCGGTGATAGACAAGACTTCCTTTTTTAAGACGTTCCAAGGATGGAAATCCGAAGTAATTCTTCAAATGCATGGTATCTGCATCTATATTCAAATCCGATTCATCGATCGCAAAAGGAGCAAACTTCGGCTGGAATACCTTCCGGGAAAAAGGAAGCTCGGACTCCACCCGTACCTGTATACCAGCGACTCTGAAATAACGACAATGACTCTCCTGCCACTGTTTTCTGACCCCACGTGCCTCCTGCGCAATCTCGCAAAGCGATTCTACGTGTGCGCCATAATGCCGATGCTCAAGATAGACCTGGGCCGGGCACTGCCGACAATGGCCTTGCGCCGCACACTCACCGCAGGTATGGGGGCCTGCTTCATTTTTTTGATAACGGACTGATGCATGCGGGATAAACTCATCCCAGAAGTAGCCAAATGATTGGGTACGCAGGTCGCAGCGTAAAGATGGGTCCTTAATGAGCTGACAAGGCGCTGCCCGGCCATAGGGGTCGATATGAAATCCCTGACGGCGTAAGAAACAGAAGAATAAATATCCTTCTTCATGATGATGCGCCTTCCGGCATGAGGCATCTATCTTTTCATCTAAGAAATACGGCCCTTCTAACTCAAGTGATTCTTTTGAAGAGAGCCGCTGTGCGCGTATCTGCGTATTTACCTGCGTGTCACCGTATGCGGAAAGTTGCAACCAGGTAGCTCCGATGCGCCATTTGCCGCTGAGTGATTCGGCAAGGCGGATCATATCATTTAATTGGGAATAATTATCTTTCAGAGGGATAATCTGTATAGTACAAGCAGCTCCTGCTTCCTTAAGATATGCCAGGCCCTGCATAGTCTGTTGGAATGAGCCGGGGTTTTGCGTAATATGGTCGTGAATTTCGGCGGTTGCGCCGTACAGAGAAACCAGATTAGTGCCTTTTCGAGTAAGTAATTGCGCAATTGCGGGGGTAATTAAGGTACCGTTAGTGACAAGAAGGTACTCTGTGGTGCGAGCAGTTATATAGTCGAATATCTCGGGAAAATCAGGACGAAAGAGCGGCTCTCCTCCGGAGAAAAGCCAACGCCGGCAGCCGAATTGGCTCGTTTGGTCGACGATACGGCGGATTTCAGAAAAAAACATTTCTCTGGTCTGTGAATAATCCTGTTGAGGGATACGCACCCAACAGTGGCGGCAATTATTATTGCAACGGTAGGTAATATCTATCTGTCCCTGCAGGGGCAACCGAGGAAGATAAGAAGAAGTCTTTACACGCACATACGAACCATACATAAAAGAATTATAACACAATCCCCCCCTTCTGTAAACCGGGGACCTGCTATTTGGGAAGGTTGTCGAGCAGAATGCGAGCCTCGGAATTAGCGGGGTCAAGACGCAATACCTCTTGATACTCTTTCTTTGCTTCTTCGTACCTATTCTGGCGTTCAAATAAAAGCCCTAACCCAAGATGGGCCTGGATATAATCGGGAAATGCGTTAAGGATAATCCGATACTGCTCTTCCGCGTGGCCGAAATCATCTAAATCCTGAAATACGCGCGCTAACGCAACCCGCGCCTGGTAAAATCCTGCGTCCAGCAAGACCGCCTTCTGATAGAACCCGACTGCATCAGGTTTATTTGCCTCCTGCACATGCAGCCATCCCAAGATATAATACAAGTAAGGATTCTCCGGGAGCGCGGCACTTGCCTTCTTATATTCATCAACCGAACGTTGGCGCAACCCGCCTTTCTCATAAACTGCTGCCAATGCCACATGCGCCTGCGCCTCTTCTATCTTTCGCAACTTATCTTTTACTTCAGTATCTTGCGGATCATATTTAACAATCTCCTTGTATTCGGCAATCGCCTCTTTGAATTTGCCTTGATTTTCGTATAAGGCTGCGATCCGCTGATAAAGCTGGACATCCTTAGGGAAATCCTCAAGCAGCTTCTTATACTCATCCACCGCATTCTCCCGCTCGCCTCGCAACTCATAGAGCGCGGCAAGCTCCTTGATTATTTCTGTCCGCATGTCTTTTAACTCCGAGATCCGCACATGCTCCTCAAGGACCTGGGTATAGATATTCATATCGGTATAAAAAGAAACCCTCTCGTAGACCTTATCAATCTCATCGGGCAATAGCTCAAGGCACCTGCGGTATTGGCTGATTGCTTCATCATATTGCTTCCGAGGGAATTGATGATATAAGAACGCAAGCCTCCTGCGTGCGTCCACATACTCAGGATTAATGCTTAAGACTTTCTGGTACATCTCTATGGCCTGGTCAAGGCTATTCTTTTTTTCGTAAATAAACCCTAACTTGTAGTGCGCCTCCAAATTATCGGGATTGCGCCTGATCGCACGGTGGTACTCCGCCGCGCTGTCGTCGTAAACACCCTTACTAAGGTAGACATTACCCATGAAATTGGGGTCAAGCTCGCGGATCTTCTCAAGCTGCACTTCAACTAATCTCCGCTCATTCTTGGCCTCATAGACCAACGCCAGGTTATAATGCGCGCCGATATTAGCCGGATCAAGCGAAACGACCTTCTGAAGACTCTGGACCGCCCCTTCGGCGTCACCGGTCAAAAAGCGCGCGGTGCCTAAATTATTCCAGACGATGGCCGCGTACGGGAAAAAACCAAGCGCCTTTTCGTAGGCCTCAACGCTTGAAGAATATACCCCCATCTTCTGATATATCCTGCCTAAAAGGAAGATGGCTTCCAGACTATGAGACGCCCAGGATAACGATCTTTTTACCTTCTGCAAAGAGAGATCGACTTCTTGCTTATTGTACGCGCTCTGCGCCTGTTGTAAATAGCAGTCGGCAATAAAAGGAGCCAACGCCTGCCAGGAAAGAAAGGCCGCCACAACTGAGATTCCCAATTGTTTGAGTAATCGGTTCACTGCCATATTTTTTTACACTTCTATTTTAGCCAAAACTTCCGCTGATCCCAATAAAAGCCAGAACCCCATGACAGACGCAGGGATGTATAACACGGGATTAAACAATGCTTGTATCAACAGTGAGATAATACTACAAAAAAGCCCTACCGCTAAAAATGACAGAGTGTACTTTCTCCTAAAGGGCCTAGCAAAAAGAGAAAATACCATCCCCAAGAATCCCAAGAAGCATAATCCCCCGACCACCCCTGTCTCAACTAAAATCTCCAGATAATCATTATGCATATGCGTATATTTTATTCCTTTAGGAGTGACTTCACGCTCCTCTTGGCTTCGATAGCGCGGATACAAGACCTTGAAATTGCCTATTCCCACCCCGAGCACAGGATGATCGCCAAGGATCTGCGGGGCAGAACGCCAAAGATAGACGCGAGTGAGGTTGCGGATATTGATATTCTCCCCCAGCGCACCTTTCTTACTTAACAGGAAGAATAATCCCGCAATAAGTATTATGCTGGAAACTGCAATAACCTTTAAAACCCTCCTTGTCTTCTGTTCCCCGCGTACCCATACAAGCGCAAGGCAATAGAGTACTGCGGCCCCAATACCGATATAGGCCCCCCGCGAACGGGTCAGAACAAGAAAGACAAAGACCAGAATTGATGACGCCCCATAGAGCAGCGCAGGATATATCCTTCTTTGAGAAAAATAGGTAATACTCGATGCGATGCCCAAAGGCAATGCAATGCTTAAGAATTGCGAGAAGAATATTGGGTTTCCGAAGGTAGAGGTATAGGCAAGGCGTAATACTTCAAATTTAATTCCGCGCACTTCATAAATACTATAAAGACAGGCGCAGACTGCAGCGCAAATAACCGCCAAACAGATCTTTTGGGTCTCTTCTGGGGTGCGCACGGTATTAGTAAGATAAAAATATAAGCCTATACCCGCTGCCCACAGTAAAAGCGATCCTATGCTTTCGTATTTGTTAAAGGAAGTAATAAGTGAAAGCGCGCAAGCCAGAAAATATACTATCGCCGCCCATCCCAGGCGGCTGATAGTGATCTTCGGCAGACGCATGAGCCACCGCCAGGCCAGAAGGATCACCCCCAGCTCGAATAGGACAATTTTTACCAAGCCGTAGATTTCAGTGGTAGAGTGGCTAAAGACAAGCGGCACAAAGAATATTAAGCACAAGAGTGTTTTCATATCGATTTAGCTTATCATAGCGTCGAGGTATTTGCAATAAATAAAATGGACCGTCTCTATTTTTGCGGGCGCTCTTGCGAGAGAAAAATAGAAACGGTCCCTTTATTTAAGCTTATCATAGCGTCGGGAAATTTGCAATAGATAAAACAAAAGGGACGGTTCTCAACACGCCTTCAGAACCGTCCCCCACATTAGAAAGAGACTGTCCCTTACGTGGCTACGAATACTGTTGCGCGTAGCGATCAATAAGTTTACGGATCATCCTCTGATACTTAGTATGGTATTGCTGTGCATAGCGTTTAAAGAACGCAACACTTTCTTTACTCAGCGCAATCGTTACCTTGACGGTTTCTTCCGATACTGCCAATGCTTCGGGAGGCGGAAGAAAATCATCAATTTTCTTAAGCATCCCCACAGGCATATGCTCATCCCTTATCATCTTCTTCATAATACTTCCTCCCTTTTCTCCAATAGCCTGCCCCAAAGATTCTTATCTTATCGTTGCGATACATAAACCTCACCGTAAGGATTCGATGACCTACGATCCCTATACAGAAGTAGCGTTCTTCGTTTTTGCTATGACGCGCATCAGTAAAAATCTTTCTTTTGGGGTCACTAAATTCCTGCGTGGCGGTTAAAAAATTAACCCCATGTTTCTTGCTATTTTCCTTGTCCCGTTTCTCATCCCACACAAAACTGCCAAGGAACCTATCCATCTATACTAAGCATAACATATATATGTATAATTATCAATATTATTATACATATTATTGAGGCCCTGTGAATACTCTTCAAAGCCTCCTATGCTCCTTTCTGCTACTAATAGACGACAAAGCCCCTCAAATCTCACTAAAAAAAAAGGGGGACAGTTCTCGAACGACTTAAGAACCGTCCCCGCACAAGTTAAGGTTACTATCGCTTAATATGTTCGGTAAGTGCCATTTCAACCTGCAGTTCCTTCTTGCCGCCAAAAAGCCTCGCGGCATTAAGGAATTCGATGCCTACCGGTTGACCCGACGCATCATAATCAAGGATGATACCTTTTGCAATTTCATCGCTTTCCTGAATTTTTGTTTGTCTAAACCGAATATATAACGCATCTGCCTTAGGGTCATAATTCATCTTCATTTCTTCTTCCTCCAGTACTTAGAGATCTTTGAAGTTCTATAGACCGTACGGATGACTTGTGTTCCCGCATACTCATCGACAAAAATTCGCAATAAATATTCTTTCTGAGACTGACTATCCCGATAGGCCTTATGGATAATCTTCTGCCCCGCGGAATGAATAACCTGATCAGGTTTTTTAAGTGCTTCTAAAACAATAGCTTCATCAATGCCCCGCTCGGCCAACCGATCCCGAGCGTGCCTAAGCCAGGTAATACTCCTTACCCCATTGCTTTTATTTTCTCTATCAAAGTGTATCATATGCCCCTCCTGTAATCAAGATGATTATCCGGCTCACACATACAATAGACGAACCAACGGGCACAATCTCACAAAAATATTTCACCAATACATAAAAAAAACATCTCTATTCTTGCACGCTCTTGCGAGAGAAAAATAGAAACGGTCCCTTTATTTCTTGCGAGAGAAAAATAGAAACGGTCCCTTTATTTACTAAACAAAATTTTTGGGTGGGCAAAATCGACTTGAGCGAAAAAACCAGCAGCCTATAGTGTAACGAAACAATAGAAAAACCCGCAAGAAATCAGGAATTACCTTCTAATTTCTTGCGGGCTTAATGTTACGCGGCACCTTGCTTTATCGGAGACGCAAGTGTGCTACTTTCGGTAGCAAACCGCCCCCAAAATTAGCCGCTGTGATAGGTGCAGGCGATGAGTTTTTCGGTCTCGCCTTCCTGCCAAACTACCGGCTCCAATGCCTTGGCAACGGAGTAATTGTGCAGAATATCATCATCCTGTTTCTCCGCTATACCCGGCACTCCCGATGCCTGCAGATAATCTCCGACGGCAATGTCACCGTTTGTATTGGTTACCCAGATAAACCCGGTACCAAGTGCCAATACCAGGTCATTACCTTCATCATTGGTCCCGCCAAAAACACCGTATACTGCCTGTGATTTCTTGGTAGCGCAGATACGAGACTTAACCAACTGCTCCTTGCTCATGAACTTCTCCCCTGTTGCCTCTAAGAGCATGTTTGGTTTCAGGCCGGTCTTATCGTCTATCTTGGTCCAGTGAGAACCGGTAAAGGTGTTATAGGCGATAACTCCCGCACTAGCAGTACCTGCGATGCTGCCTTCCGTCCCACTTGTGGAGTCGAATTTCATAAATACATCAGCCGCAGTAATACTTGCCTGCGCGGCCCTGATTTGGATTTTGACTGCATCGGTATTATCTGCCGAAGAAACATGCAGCGGAGCGCCGGGATTAGTGTGCCCTGCGCCGACGTTTCCAGCGAAAACAACCTGATTGGATCCTGTCTGGGTAACCGGACCACTCGTAGATAAGCCGCTTGCGCTAAAGACTGCGGCATTATCAAAGTAAGCAGTGGCATCAATCTCTAGGTTCCCTGCGACAAAGAGGTCCGCAGTTCCTGCGCCATGGCCGGGAGTAATAGAGCCAACGTGGATGTCTCCCACTGTAAAAATTCTCCCATTATCAGAATCCAAGAATACACTTGGCGTACCGTTTGACGCAACATATAATCCCCACAGATTATTAGTAAGGCCTGTGAAGGTAATGCCACCCCCACCGCTGTACCCATAGCCTACACCATACATGTTACCTAAGGTTGTCGTTCCGGGTACATACGATCCCCCTATAGAATAAATTGCACCCGATGTGGTGGTAGTTTCAACACTAGAATATTGTCCGTTCAAATAACCCGCTCCGGCAGCACTACGATATAGCGGCCCGGAAGTTGTTAATGAAGTTAATGTGCCAAGAGAAGTGATACTTGGTTGTGCTGCGGTTGTTACTGTTCCGGCAGTGGTAGCGCTTGTGGCAGTGGTAGCGCTAGAGGCTGTTAAGGTATTAGAAACCATGGCGTCAGTAATACAGTCGGTACAACCCCCATCATCTACTGCATCTTGCAGTGTAAAACTTAATCTGGCATCTTCTATTGTCCCAGATGAAAAGAAGGCAGTTGCCGAGTCTCCTGAATTTGCAGTTGTAGCGGTGGTGGCAGTGGTTGCGGAACCAACGATGTTCATCGTCTGTCCGGATAGAAACGTTGCTACCTTAGCCGCGGTTGCGCTACGATAATAGTTATCGCCGAATTTTCCCATAAGATAGGTCAAGGTGCCGGCAGAAACATCATCGGCACTATTCATATAACTACCCATGAAATACCGAGTAGTTAAATCACCGTTCGCATCCCTTAATGCAAGGGTATTTGCGGTGGCTGCAGTAGCAGTAGTGTAGGTATCAACGGTATCCGCATCCAATCCGCCACCTGAACCTTCTGAGGTAAAGGTCAACCCGTGCACATTCGTCGTTGCCTGCGAATGCGTATATGCAGTATCCCAGTTAGAAGTACTATCCGTAACCACTGACAACGCACCAGTACCGGTAGTTACTTTTACTAAACCTGTCGATAAGCCGGTACTCAAATAGCCCTGCGCGGTGTCTGCACTTACCGCTGACCCGTCGTCGGAGAATGCTGAACCGTAGACCGTACCCAATACCTGCAGCTTAGCGCTGGAAGGATTGGTAGTCCCGATGCCGACGTTGGTGCCAGTGTCATAGATAACCGATTTTGTAATAGTATCCGCATCGGAGAATTTACCTACATAGCCCGTATTGGTACCTGAATAATCAACTAGTGAGGTTCCCCACACCCTTGAATCAACTTCATCCGTAGTCAGCGCATTGGAACCATTGAGAATCACCACCGAATTGTCAGTTCCTGTCCCAAGGCCCGTGAACGTAATGGTCCCGCTGGAAGATAGTCCTGTTAAGCCTGACGCAACGCCGGGTCCAGTGATATCCCACACATTGGAGTTAATCGCGACCGCATCTCCATTATCACCAAGAGTTACTGCTGCGTTGGCGTTTAGTGCTCCGTTAGCAGTAAGTGTCCCTGAGAGTGTCGCCGCAGCTGCGGTTACTGTTCCGGTAAGAGTCGGGCTTGCGGAAAGCACAAGGTTTGTCGATCCGGTCGAGCTGCTTACATCGCTTACCGAAGAAACCAAGTTGGCAAGCGTAATGGTGGATGCAAGATTCTTGCTTGCGTCGGTGGCAACAAGACTTGATGCAGTCAACCCACCGAAATTAATCGTGCCACTGGAAGTGATTCCCGTTAACCCTGACGCAACACCAGGTCCGGTTATATCCCACACATTGGAGTTAATCGCGACCGCGTCTCCATTATCACCAAGAGTTACTGCTCCATTACCAGTAAGAGTACCGGCAAGTGTCAAACCACCTCCTGCCACAAAATCAGTACCAGTGTCTCCTATATTGGTAATGAGGCTACTATCCATATCCAGCGCGCCGCCAAAGGTAAGCGTGCTGTTAGTAACGGTGACCCCTCCTATATAGGTATCGCCGTCAACGTAGAGTTTGTAGTTACCGGGGTTGGTGGTGCCGATGCCGACATTACCACTTGCGGTCACTAATAATCCCGGGGTAGGCGAGGTACCTGCCTGCAGTAATCCGAGAGGCGTAACAGTGCCGATACCTACATTCCCTGCTGAAGTATCCACATATAACTGATTGGTATTGACTGCAAAGTCGCCTGTCGTACTTAACGCGACATTCAAATTAGTCCCTGCGCTGGGAGTAACGGTCAAGGCGCCGCTTGAAGTCACATCCCCGCCGTTGACTGCCAAATCACCGGTCAATGTCGTATCTCCACCTATCCCTGCTGCACCCGAAACATACGCAGTGCCCGTGACCTCAAGATCGTATCCGGGAGCATTATTATTAATACCTACCCTTGCTT
Organism: Candidatus Omnitrophota bacterium; assembly: GCA_018818365.1. Taxonomy (GTDB): domain Bacteria; phylum Omnitrophota; class Gorgyraeia; order Gygaellales; family Profunditerraquicolaceae; genus JAHISH01. The sequence continues at coordinate 14,951 of JAHISH010000191.1, forward strand.
CCGAAGTATCCACATATAATTGATTGGTGTTTACCGCTAAGTCTCCGGTCGTACTTAAGGCCACATTCAAATTAGTCCCTGCACCGGGAGTAACGGTCAAAGCACTTGTTGAAGTCACATCTCCGCCGTTTACTGCCAAGTCACCGGTCAATGTCGTATCACTTGATACATGCGCAGTTCCGGTGACATCAAGATCGTATCCGGGTGCCACATTATTGATACCTACCCGCCCTGCCGAAGTATCCACATACAGATCATTGGTATTAACTGCAAAGTCGCCTGTCGTACTTAACGCGACATTCAAATTAGTCCCTGCGCTGGGAGTAACGGTCAAAGCACTTGTTGAAGTCACATCCCCGCCGTTTACTGCCAAATCACCGGTCAATGTCGTATCTCCACCTATCCCTGTTGCACCCGAAACATACGCAGTGCCCGTGACCTCAAGATCGTATCCGGGAGCATTATTATTAATACCTACCCTTGCTTCCGAAGTATCCACATATAATTGATTGGTATTAACTGCCAGATCCCCGGTTGTACCTAAATTAATATTGAGGTTATTGCCTGCCGGAGGATTAAGGGTCAAGGTAGTTCCCGGAGTAATCGCAAGTGCCCCTGAAGAAAGAATATCTCCGCCGTTTACCGCTAAGTCCGCGGCCAGAGTAAGCCCGCCGCCATCCACAAAATCAGTGCCCGCATTACCTATATTAGTAATAAGCTTGGTATTCATATCCAGGTCGCCACTGAAAGAAAGATTCCCTTGGCTGACCGTCACGCCGGAAATATAGGTATCACCGTCAACATAGAGTTTGTAGGCTCCGGGATCAGAAGTTCCAATACCTAACGCCCCTTCAATGATCAAACCACTGGTAGGCGCAGTACTGCCTGCGGCATACGTGGCGCCAATCGCCGCACCACCAGCCACTGAAAACTTACTCAAAGGAGCTACTGTCCCAATACCCACGTTAGTCGCCGAAGTATCCACATATAATTGATTGGTGTTTACCGCCAAGTCGCCTGTCGTACTTAAGGCCACATTCAAATTAGTCCCTGCGCTGGGGGTTACGGTCAATGCACTTGTTGAAGTCACATCTCCGCCGTTTACTGCCAAGTCACCGGTCAATGTCGTATCACTTGA
>JAHISH010000192.1 GCA_018818365.1 Candidatus Omnitrophota bacterium
CTCTTCGGGGATTTTTCCGAGTTTTTCCGTCAAGAGTATCGCCGCGTACCCTTTAATCGAAGTCAGGGGGGTGCGCAGTTCGTGGGAGACGCTGGAGATAAAGTCCGATTTTCTTTTGTTGATACTTTTGACTTCTTCAAATGCCTCGCGCAACTGCCGTGTGCGCTCTTCGACTTTTTTCTCAAGCTCCTGTTGCGCGCGCCAGGTCTTCTCGAAAAGCCGCGCATTTTCCAGCGCCTGCCCAAGCTGATTTGCCAATATGGTGATGAGCTCTTCGTCGCCTTTGTTTAAAGAGGATTCTTTGTTCTCGGTGCCTACCAGAAGGATCCCCTTGTCTCCTTCGTGGGGTAACAATGGCGCTGCGATAAAAGATACTACTTGGAAGGAGTCAATAATTCTATCTCTGAGTAAAGGATTGTAGTGGAGGGAGGCAGAGGAGATGGTTTTGTTTTGCGACGTCAGATAGGTAAAAAGCTCCTGGACCACGCGCGCACTTTCCTGTATTTCTTGAGCGACTTCTTGCGTATATCCCACACAGAGGCTAATGGAAAATTTTCCTTGGGCATTACGCAATAGCCCGAAGGCTTTCTCAAAACCAAGATCTTCCAGGTGTAAGGGGTCAATTCGCGAGAAAACCTGGGATTCGTCGAGGGCATTACTGACTGCGCGGGAAAGCCTTTGGAGCGTGTAAAGTCCGCGTAGCTTTTTATCCAGCCGTTCTTGGGTTTTATTTAATTCCATATCCGTCTGGACGATAAGTTTTGCCTGTTCATCCATCTCATCAAGCGACTTCTTGTACCGATCGATTTCTTCTCGTAGCTGCGTAATTTTGCTCATCTTGGAGATGACCAACATCGCCAGCAACACGCTTATGGCAATGCCGGTGACCATCAGAAACGCAACAATATCAAGCCGGATCATCGTGCTCCTTCTCCGATAGCTAATACGGCAATGCTTTGGTTATGGACATGCGTTCTTCCTTGGTAACTCAGTGCCTTAAGAGGAGCCTGTTCACCGTATGTGTAGATACCCAAGAACGGCGTATTCTTTCCCAGCCCTTCTTTAATCAGAGTTATTTCTTCGTCAATGCGGTTACGTAAAAGCATATAACGGGAAGTAGAATTAAAGACGAGCGCAAATTTTGTTTTCTGACGCATAAGGCCCTGTTGCGCTTCTGCGACCGCGGCGCGCGTGGCGTCAAGACATGAATCTTTGGTCCCGATCATGAGGCGGATGGTACTCTTTTCAGGAAGGTTCCCTTGCATGTGTAAAGAGCCGTCTTTTTCTATTGCCAAGATATTGCGTAAAAGATATTCTTTTTCTTCTTCCAAGTAGACTCCGAGAGGATAGCATATAGAGATAAGGGTGCGGTCGCGAAGAAGTGTTTCTTGGTTACAATCCAGGTATTGCGTATAGATATCCGCGGCGGGACGTTCGTCAATAGTATAAACGCGATCCCCCGATGATTTAGTTACTTGGTGCGATTTCCCAAGCGGTTTCCATCCGTGGTGTATCCCCAGACCGAAGCAGCAGTGCCCTCCGAAAATGATCCCGCATGCAGCGTCGGGAATAAGTCTCTCTTCAAAGAAGATAGCGGTATTCTTAAAGAGGAATTTATCTGAAGAAGAGGCGCCTACCAGGGGGAAGCTCTTTCCCGTTTTTCCCTGAATCCCCTCAATAAAATCGGAGGTATTGGCAATGAGCCCGTCGCTAAATAGTATTCCCACTACGCGCTGAAGGTCGCGGAATCCATAGGTGAGTTTTTCTCCGAGTGCCTTCCCTGCGCCATTCGCCCCTTTAGAAGTGATCTCTTCGATCGCAGAGGCATTAAAGTAAATCCCTTTGGGCAGGCGCAAGAGTAATATCCCAATACCATGAGGGATAATCCCTTGAGGGCTTAAGATCGCAAGGCTGCTTGAGCCAAGAAGCGTCACGCCCTTAAGAGATTCAGAGAGGGCCTCAAGGACATGCGGATGTAACATGCCGGAAGTAGCAAAAATAAATGCCAGATCATATTTTCCCGAGGCACTATTCGCTTTTGCCTGCGTTGCCGCCTCTTCTGCTGCAACCAACGCATTTTTCTGCGTGCTTATTCCGATCCCTACAAGAATTGGCATGGAGGATAAATATTATTGGTGTATTTTTTAGTATATACTACCACTAAAACGCGGTCAATCAAATTCTTGAGAGATAAAATCCATTGACCAAAAAAAAGCTTTATATTACAATAGTAAAACACTCGCGGCCTTAAATGAGCATGTAATTTATGGAGCCTTTGATAAAGGCGGTGGTGACATAAATTATCTGTGCGAATTTGATCCCGATGCCTTGCTATAGTTTTCTTCATCGGGACCTTTAGAATTGGCCCCATCGTCTAGTTACATGAGCAGACAACTTATGGAGCGGACACCCGGTTTTATCGGATCGGCCGGTGTGCCGCTTGTGCGGCAAGCGAACATAAGTTGTAGTGACTTGATGGAAAAATAAACACGTCTGCGAATGTAATCCTCCGAAGCTTTAAGCGCAGGAGGACCTTTGATAAAGTTATTTTTGCCCCATCGTCTAGTCAAATGAGCAGGCACCTTCTGGAGTGAAACGAACATAAGGTGTAGTAACTCGATGGGGAGATAATTACTTCTGCGAATTTGATCCCGATGCCTTGCTATAGTTTTCTTCATCGGGACCTTTAGAATTGGCCCCATCGTCTAGCCTGGTCTAGGACGAATGGTTCTCAGCCATTAAACACCGGTTCAAATCCGGTTGGGGCTACCAATCTGGTTCATACAGAGAACCTCTTCATTTGAGGGGGTTTCTTTATGTGGAACAGGAAGCGGGATTGAGTACTCCATTTCAAGGCGGGGATAGTCTACGGTGATTTGTTTGATGAAGGTTCTTAAAAACC
>JAHISH010000193.1 GCA_018818365.1 Candidatus Omnitrophota bacterium
ATGCTATTATATTTATACAATTCTTGCTTTTAAAAAGGAGGGTGCCATGACTAAAAAAGATATCATTTTGAAAGTTGCCGATGAGACAAACCTTAAACAAACCGATGTGAAGAGGGTCGTGCAAAAGACCTTTGATTGTATCGTCGCAGCATTGGTAAGGGGAGAAAGAATAGAACTACGCAACTTTGGCGTATTCAAAGTAAAACAAAGAAAAAGCCGTACAGGCCGCAATCCGCGTACCAATCAAGTGATCCCTGTCCCGCCGAGAAAAGTTGTTGTATTTAAGGCTGGCCTCGAAATGAAGAATCAGATTAAATAACGCCACTTTTAACGGTCATTTTTCCTTTCTAAATCATCCTCTCAATGATAAAGAGAATCACAGGGACAAAAGATATCCTTCCTGATGAAATAAGACTATGGCAGGAGATTGAAACCATAAGCCGCCGCATCTTCTCTTATTATAACTATCAAGAGATCCGTCCGCCGCTTGTCGAAGATGTCTCCCTCTTTAACCGCAGCCTTGGAGAAACAACGGAAATTATCCAGAAACAGATGTTTCTTATCCCGCATCAAGACCAGACCTATGCCTTACGCCCCGAAGGCACCGCTTCGATTGTACGCGCGTATATCGAAAATAACCTCGATAAAACAAACGCCTTTTCTAAGTTATATTACCTGGGGCCGATGTTCCGGTTAGAGCGCCCTCAAAAGGGAAGATTGCGCCAGTTTCATCATGTCGGCTGCGAAGCAATAGGTTGCGCAGATCCAAGCATTGATGTGGAGATTATCGGTCTCGCCGACACCTTACTCAATGCCTTTGCGGTGAACGATTTCTGCATAAAATTAAACAGCCTTGGGTGTCCTGAAGACCGTAAAGAACTAAAGACTTCTCTGCAGAAAAAGCTTAAAGATAAATATAATCATCTCTGTCCTGAATGCCAGGCACGATTCAACAATAATGTGCTGCGTATCCTTGACTGTAAAAACACCTCCTGCCAGGAAATAGTAAAAGATTGCGCTGTCGGCTCCTCGCACTTATGCGATGCCTGCCAGAACCATTTTAACGCAGTCAAAGAAGGTCTGCGGCGCATCGGCATTACGTTTACCCTCACCGAGCATCTGGTCCGTGGGTTAGATTACTATACCGGCACAGTCTTTGAAATATCTCACTCTTCATTAGGAGCGCAGGATGCAATCGGAGCGGGAGGAAGATATGACACGTTAGTACAAGAATTAGGAGGCCCGTCTATAGGCGCGGTCGGTTTTGCGTTAGGAATAGAAAGAATCCTCTTGGCAACAAAGATCACACTCCAGGATATCGCTAAAGATTTAGTCTATCTGATCCCTCTTGGCACAAACGCAAAAGAAAAGGTTCTCGAATTATTACACCACTTACGTAAAGAAGGAATACGGACCGAAACAGACTACGAGGGAAAATCCCTGAAAGGAGCAATGCGTGCAGCCAATGAACAGAATGCACGCTTTGTATTGATTATAGGAGATGATGAGCTGCAAAAGGAAAGTGTAACCATTAAAGACATGCAGTCCAGCATTCAAGACCAGATTAAACTCAGCGACTGTACGGAAGAACTCAAGAAAAGGATCGCATAATGATGCAGACGCATACCTGCGGAGAACTTACCACCGCGGACATCGATAAAGAAGTAACTCTCTGCGGATGGGTAGCCAGCCGCAGAGACCACGGGAAACTTATCTTCATTGATATACGAGACCGTTATGGCCTTACCCAAGTGGTCTTTGTCCCCAAAGCCTCAGGGAACGCGATGCAAAAAGCGCAAGAATTACGCAGTGAATTCGTCATACGGCTCATAGGAAAAGTCAATTCACGGCCCCAAGGGACTATTAATACGAAACTACCCACCGGAGAAATCGAAGTCCTGGCGACAGCATTAGAAATCCTTAATCCCAGCCTTACGCCTCCCTTTGAGATACAAGAAGAACTCGAAATTGCTGAAGAATTGCGTCTTAAGTACCGTTATCTTGACCTTCGCCGTCGCCGCGTATTCCGTAATCTTATCATGAGAAATGCACTCTACACGACCATCCGTACCGTGCTTGAGGCACATGATTTCCTTGAATGCGAGACGCCTATTTTGACAAAATCAACACCTGAAGGAGC
>JAHISH010000194.1 GCA_018818365.1 Candidatus Omnitrophota bacterium
AGCGAGAGTTCCCGCTGTGTCAGGTGAGGGGTCTTGTGCAGCTCTGAAATAAGATAGTACGATGCCTCGTTTTCAGAGCCGTTTTTATGGTTGATTTCTGGGCTTTTAAGGAGTTGTTCAGACATTGAACAGATTATACCCTCAAAAATTCAGAAGTCAAGTAAATTCTTACGGTTTTGTGCCTGAAATTAGGTTGAATTTACTGTTTTTGGAAGGGGAAAAACTGTTAGTTCCTAGCTAGGAAAATTTAACAGAAATATTAAGTCAAAGCGGTCTTTAGCTGACCTTCACAAGAGCGAATCCAGTTATAGGTATCCAAAAGAGCCTCTTGAGGTGTCTTTTGTGGTTGCCAGCCAATGTCAGAGTAGACCTTACGGTAATCAGTCAAATAAATAGAAACGTCCCCTTGCCGAGTCTGAATTTCACTGCTGATTTCAATGCGATTACCGGTAATCTCCTGGCAAATCTGGGTAGTCTCAAGCAAAGATAAACTGATATCCTTACCCCCTCCCACATTGTAAACCTTACCGCTAATAGCGGGTAAATTAGCAATTTGCAGGTCTATTAGGGTACTTAAATCGTCTATGTGCAGCAGATCCCTCACCTGCTTTCCTTTCCCGCCAAAGCCAATATACGAAAGAGGCTTTTTGAAATAATGCGCCAGCATCCAGAGGCTAAACACCCCTTGGTCAACTTTTCCGAACTGCCAGGGGCCAGCTATCACCCCACAACGGTTAACCACCCCTTTTATTCCGTATGCTGCCAGATACTCCTGTAGAATAACCTCTGAAGCTAATTTTGTGGCTCCGTACAGAGATTTAGGCCCATCTAAACTAAAGCTTTCGTTCACCCCTTCTTCTGACCATCCTGAAACCGCCTGCCCAGGCATCCATTCAAAACGAGTCTCTTTTTCAACGGTCTTGATCAAATTGAGAGTTTCATAAGGATACACTCGGCTTGTAGAGAGGAAAATAAGATCTAAATGGTTCTTGCGGGCTAACTCTAGGCAATTCAAGGTGCCCACGAGATTCGTCTTGAGGACATACATCGGGTTATCCCCATACCCGGCTAATACAGAAGGCTCTGCAGAACACTCGATGAGCAACCCATCTCTTATATCATGCGCCAGGTCTTCTGGACAACGGATATCGCCATGCATAAATTCAACGCCGGATTCTTTCAAACGGGTAAGGGTCAATTCGCTTCCTCGCCTTTTAAGATTATCCAATACGATTACTCTTAGCGCAGGATATTTCTTTTTTAAATAAACCGCTAGGTTGCTCCCGACAAAACCTGCGCCGCCGGTGACTAATAGAGTTTGATAGTTCATAGAGTTACCCCCCATTAGGGACAGTTCCCTTCGCCTCAATTCTTGTCAATAACTTTCGGGAACAGTCCCTGTACTTATTTAAGCGTATGCGGAGAGATGCGGACAGCTTTACCATTCTTCCATACCGCTAGATAACGTCCTGACTTTTTATGCCGCTCCACAACTTCTCGCACTGCTTCTTTTAATGCCACCTCGGCCTTATCCTGCAAAGTCATTCTTTTCTTCATTTATGTCCTCGCACACATTCTTATGATTTCAAACATCTCTTTATTAACAACCTCTCTATGGCCATTGAGACTTTTCGCGATCAATACCGGTTTTGCTTGGGAATTATCGAATAACATCCATGAATCAAGCAACGGCTCGTACAAACCAAAGAAATTATTGATACCGCGAATAAAACGCCTACGTACATCAGCGACAGGCACATGATGCCCCCCCTCTGCAACCCTATCTCTAATACGAGCAATGGCTAACTCAGCACTAGGAATCCAAAGAAAAAACAAGTGCAGAACATACCCTCTTGCCTTCAAATGTGAAAGCAAGCCCGCATGTGACTTCCCAGATAAAGTCGTCTCAAAAGCAAAGTCAACGCCGCGCTGCGCGAATTCATGAATTTGCTGCAATACGAGTTTTCCAGCCTTAATCGCCGCGGTCTGCGGCTTAAAAGGAGCCAATCCTTGCGCAATAAGGTCAGCATTGACAAAATTCGGACAATCTGCATAATTTGGCAGAAACTTCTTAGCAAAAGTAGTCTTTCCAGATCCGTTTGGGCCTGCGATAATGTAGACTGCTTTATTTTTCAATAAAAACTCCTTTTGAAGAATACCTTTTGGGACAGTTCCCTCAGCCTGAATTATGTTCAATAACTTTCGGGAACAGTCCCTGTTCGACGATACCTTTCAGACACCTTCTTAAGGGTCAATCCCCTTAGCCTGAATTAGATTCAATAAGTTCGCAGACAAACCCTGTCCAAGATTTCATTTCTTCAATAACTCTTTCTGCAATGCAAAGATTTCCTTTATGGTCTTCTCAATATCATACGTGAAATCCCACTCTGGATAATGTGATTTAAATTTCGAGACGTCGCTTATCCACCAGATATGATCACCGATCCTATTCTTTTTTATATACTCGCATGATAATTTTTCACCGCTTATCTTCTCGCACAACTCAATTGCCTCGATCATTGAAACATTAGCGAATCTGCTGCCGCCCATATTGTAGGCCTCTCCGCAGCGCGGCGCTTGAAAGAAATGGTAAAACGCGTTCACTAGATCGTGTGAATGGATATTGTCCCTGACCTGCTTCTTTTTATATCCGTAAATAGTATACTTCCGATGGGTAATGCAACACTTTACCAGATACGATAAGAAACCATGCAACTCAGCACCGGAGTGCGCCGGCCCTGTCAAACATCCCCCTCGGAAGATCCCTGTCTTCAAACCAAAATACTTGCCGTATTCCTGCACCATTACATCAGCGGCCACTTTTGAAGCACCGAAAACGCTATGCAGGGAATTATCGATGCTCATCGACTCATCGATCCCTTTATAGTAGCGATGCTCGGGAGGCAATTCATAACGCGTCTCTAACTCCACCAGTGGAAGCGAATTAGGCAGGTCTCCGTAGACTTTATTGGTCGAGGTAAAAATAAAAACAGCCTTAGAAGCTAACTTTCTTAAACCTTCAAGCAGAATCACCGTGCCTTGCGCATTGACACTAAAATCAATCATTGGAGCCTTCGCTGCCCAATCATGGGAAGGTTGCGCTGCCGCGTGCACGATAAGCGCGATATCACTACCGTAGCGATTCAATATACCAAAGATACCCCTATCGTCGCGGATATCGATATCATAGTGGCGGTAATTTTTGAATTGCGCCTGAAGCCGTCTTCTATTCCATACAATGCTGCCGTCTTCGCCAAAGAAAGATTTACGCATGTTATTATCGACTCCGACGACATCAAAGCCCTTTTCGCAAAAAAACTTCACGGCCTCAGACCCTATTAAACCGCAAGAACCGGTGATGATTGCGACTGCCATAATCTTTGCGTGAGTAAATGAAGCTGGCTATAATTTATTAGCGCCAGTCTTAATCCTCCGGAATGCCCGGACAGGATGCCCTAAAAAGGCATTACAATCGTCTAAAAACGAGATTATCCGATCAATATCTATCTTGCCGTCTACCAGGAACGGATTGTATCGGTGCGACAAGATGGCCCGCGAGTTGCGGCGTAAACGCGCGCAAGACGCGGCTTCCTTTAATTCCTTTTTTTCTTCATTGCTCAGTGCCATAAAACCTCGCCTTGAATTTATTAAACGCCTCCTCCTGCTCAAAGAGGGAAAAGTACTCTGCAAGCAAGGGCCAATCTAAAGTCGCGCGGCAAGATTCCAGCAACGCTTCTATATCCGCGTATTCCCGGTTTTCCCGCTGCGGGTCATTGGCCAGTGCCTGGAGTTTCAGGCCGATTATATCCTCCGGCTTTAGGACACATATCTTTAATTCCCCCCCAAAGGCTTCCTTTTCTATTGCCCTTGCCAGCATGCTCTTTGAAACTTTCCTGAAGGCATGAATAAAATCGACCTCTCCGAATAATTTCACCGCAGAGACATACTGGGAAACATCCTCGCTTTTATGCCGGCATTCGTAACCAAGCTCCTTCATAATAGTATCAACCTGGGGCCATTGCTCGTTAAGGATGAGAAAATCCAAATCCAGGGTTGCTCTCGGAACACCCAGTATGCCTACCGCGAAACCGCCGATAAGGGCATAGCGGATATCAGATTCTTTAAACTCCTTTACCAGCGTCTTTAACGTCTCCCTAAAATCCATAATTATAAGAACGGTCAGTGTATAAAGCTGCGATACGGCGGTGTTTATTTAAAAGCCACGATTTATTCTCCAGATAGGAGCGCACTGTTAGTTTTAGCCCGGTCTTTAACGTTATCTTAGGCTGCCAACCACAATCCCTTCTTACTTTCGAAGAATCCAAGTAATAGCGCGTATCGTGGCCCGGCCGATCTTTGACAAACTTTATCAACGTCTTAGGCCGCCCCATTATCTCCAGGAGCATCCTCACCAGCTCAATATTTTGTCTTTCTTCATTACTGCCCAGATTGTAAACCTGGCCGTTCTTCCCTCTTTTGACGACGGATAAAATCCCCTCTACGCAATCCTCCACATACAGCCATTCGCGCATGTTTTTTCCGTCGGCATAGAGAGGGATTTCTTCTCTCCGCGATGCCTTCAGGATGGCCAGGGGAATAAGTTTCTCAGGATACTGCCACGGCCCGTAATTATTACTCGGGCGGATAATAATCGCGGGAAACCCATAGGTACGCATGTATGATTTAATCAATAGATCCGCCGCAGCTTTTGAAGCCGCATAGGGGCTACTAGGCCTTAAAGGCGAATCTTCGATGAAACTCCCCCTTCGGGTATCTCCGTAGACTTCGTCCGTCGAGATATGTAAAAATTTTTTTATTCCCACCTGCCGCGCGGCATCCATTAAAACCTGCGTGCCCTCAATATTTGTCCTCAAGAAAGCCTGTGCATCAATGATACTTCTATCCACATGCGACTCTGCGGCAAAATGCACAATTAACGTAGGCCTGGCCTTCTTAAAAATTCCCTTAACCTTCTTTTTATCGCATATATCAACTTTATGGAACGTAAACCGCCCTTTTACCTGATCGAGCCGGCCAAGGTCACCGGCGTAGGTAATCTTATCAAGCACTATCGGCCTTATATTCTTGCGCACTAAAAGCCGCACAAATGCACTCCCGATAAAACCCGCGCCACCGGTTATTAATATAGTTTGTTTAACCATGAGAATGAGTTATGTGTATGAGTCGGGGAATAAGGATGTGGACGAGTTATTAACTGACCTTACTCTTCCAACTCTCCCCTAACCTATACAACTGCTTTCCTGCAATATCGTACTCTTTTATTAAATTCTCTACTAATTCAGTTCCAAGATATTTAAGATAAAGATCCTTACAATCTCGACTCACTACTCACAACCCACCTACACCCCTGTAACATACCCACGCACGCATTCTTCAAGTATATCGTTTATGTGACGAACTACAAATCCTGTCCTCTCTAATTTCCTCGTCGATAATAAGAGATTGGTTCTGGTAAGGCGCAGTGTACCAAAAGGTATCACTTGATAGCGGGAATCGGGAACATATTTATTATATAATCCCATTAATTCCGGATAACGCAATGCCCCTTTATTGACTATATTAAATATTCCTCTCGCATCTTTTTGGATCAAATGCTTCAGCGCGCGGACGAAATCGGGGACATAGGTGACTGAATTGGGAAGATCAATAATAGTGCGATAACGAATAAGTTTTGTAAGCAGATTCTTCGGGTGCGGCCTGCAGTCTAAAGGGACACGGGGCCTTGCGATAAGCACGTTGTATTGCGCGCTTAATGCCTCTAACGCCCGCTCAGAATAAATTTTACTCCTGCTGTAAAACAAACCGAGAAAATCCGGGGTTTTTGTTTCGGGAAGAGGAATATTGCGACGGTAGTCATAATGATAGATGCACCCGCTGCTTAAATGCACGAATTTAATTTTCTTTCGGATACACGCCTCTGCCGCCATAATAGGGACAAAACTATTGGCTAAAAGCGTCTTGTCTTTATCCTTTTCGCACCCATCGACATTTGCCCCGGTATGCCCGATACAGTTAATCACGATCCGAGGCTTGTAGGTTTGAAGCAGACTCTGCATATCGGAAAACTTACGGATCCTGCGGCCTGCAATAACCCCACCTAACGTTTCCTGGACCCGTTCCCCGAAAAAACCTTTTCCCAGTATAAGAATCTTAGGCATCTTCCAATAATTCTTTAAGGTACTCTCCGTAATGCGTATTGATATTCTTTGCCAACTTTCCTAATTGCGCCTTGGTGATAAATCCCATACGATAGGCGATTTCTTCAGGGCAGCCGATCTTAAGGCCCTGACGATCTTCGATGGTCTTGATGAAAATTGAGGCGTCAATGAGGGAATCGCAGGTGCCGGTATCAAGCCAGGCATGGCCTCTGGCCAACAATCGTGCCTTGAGTTTTCCCTTACGAAGATACTCCTTGTTCACATCGGTAATCTCCAATTCACCTCTAGCGGAAGGCTTGATGCGCTTGGCAATAGCGCAGGCATCTTTATCATAAAAATAAAGCCCGGCTACAACCCAATTTGATTTTGGGTTCTTTGGCTTCTCTTCGATTGAAACTATCTTTTGTTTCTTATCGAACTCTATTACCCCGTATCGTTTTGGATCTTTTACATGACAGCCGAAAACACTTGCCCCGCTCTTTAAAGAAGCTGTTTCCGACAAAATCTCCCGAAGATTATGACCATAGAATATATTATCTCCCAAGATAAGGCACACCGGTTTGCCGTCGATAAACTCCTCCCCGATAATCAGGCTCTCGGCGATGCCGCGGGGTTTTTCTTGTTCGGCATATGAAAGTTTAATGCCCAGGTCACTTCCACTTCCTAATAAATCCTTAAAGCGCGGCAGATCCTTAGGGGTAGAGATCAGCAAAATATCCCGTATCCCCGCAAGCATCAGTACGGATAACGGGTAATAAATCATCGGCTTGTCATATACCGGGAGCAACTGCTTACAAACCCCCTTGGTAATCGGATACAGCCGCGTTGCCTTACCGCCTGCTAAGATTATCCCTTTCATGTCCTTTTCCTTCCGTAATAAAAATAGAGGATTATTAAAATCAAAAGCGTGATTAACGTAACGATATTCGCGGTAATAATTACCCTATCGCCCAGATGCACCCCATAGGCAATCCAAAGCGCCACTCCTGTAGAAAGCTGAAAGAGCGTAATGGGGCTGACATCCTTCACAGACCGGGTTCTTACTGCCCGTATGATCTGAGGAATGAAAGATAACATCGTTAACGTAGCCGCGGTTATACCGATTAAAGTCCACATACTATTAACTCTGTTCTTATTGTACGGTAAATGCCGATAAAAACAAGTATTTTAAAACGTAATTATCTCCTAATTGCATACTACGTGACAATCTGAGTAAAGGTGGCTTGGCTTTGTTTTAAGCAGGGCGTTTGCAGGATGAGCGGGCAGGGATCACCCGCTATAGGAGATTGGTGAGAGCGAGTCCGAAACCCGAGTGAAGTTTTGCTCGCTGGGCAAAACGAACGTCCCTGCGAAAAAAAAGATAAGACACCAAAAGAGTGCTAATGCGATGGAGTCATTACATTTAAAACCGAAGCTTTATCCCTGCCTCAACAGCACGAGAGTCTTCCAGAACCTGTTTTAGACGCACAAACGCTTCGCCGTCATTCGACGCAAGGAACTTACGCGTAAAGACTAACGTCATTCCAAGAGGCTTCTCCTCTTGATTCTTGAGCACAAGCGCAAGGGAATTCTGCGCAGATAATCTTTTCTCTATTTCAAAGCTGGTCCCCCGTACCCTTCCCTCTCGATACTCCATATCAAAGCGCAAGGTGCCAAACCGGTCAAACTTCCAAGTGCCGTACAAACAGAGTATTCGGTTCACATATCGAGTACTCTTCCTTAATCCTATCCCTACCCTATATTTAATCAAACCTTTTTTAGGATAAAGACTCGGGCTCTCAAGCTGCACCCGAAAATCAAAGACGGATTTGCTCCCGCGATTAAGTATATACCGCACCCTACGGCTTTCGGTGATATCCCAATACCCCTCAAAGACAATCGTTCGCAGATACTTTGTCTTGCGTTTCAGTTCCGTGCGCGTATAGGTATAGGTGATCTGCTGATACGTATTCACCTCCCATTCACCGACGAGAGTAAGCACATCCGGATCTTTCGCTTCTTTTACTTCAAACGTAAGGCGGTTATATGCATCTTGCTTCCATTTCCCTGATAGAGTAAGAAGCGATATAGTCGATGTCGCGCGATCATCCTGGCGGCTTACTATCTCAAAGACAAATGAGTCGCCTGAGGCGGAAATAATATCCCCCTTGAGGCTCAACCGGTCTCCTGCTCTCTGGTTTTTAGTCTCTGCAAGAGTTAACTGGAGATTATGGGCCTGGTCAAGGCGCCACTTTCCTTCAAAGGTTATTTTACGAGGGAGGTTGTATTTTCTACGCCACGCGGAAGGAGCATTGAGCCAATACGATAGGCGGTTATCTTTCTCTGATTTAAAGACACCCTTGAGGCGCTGACGTTTCTTTTTCTTGAAGTCTATCCGGTAAAGCTGATTATCTTTATCTACCCCGTAACGGTAGGTCATCGGCTCTTTTTGAAATCAAAAAGGTGCCCCGCCACTTTCTTGGCCGCGCGCATATAATACCGCGCATCATCCATATCGCGAATGGAGAAGAGTTTTCGCAGCAGAAATTCCGGCTCAAAAGAGACCCCATACATGCCTTGCACCAATTTCATTAACTCTTCTTCTGCAAATGGAATCCGCATGACCGGCTGCTTCATATCATAGGTATCCCAATCAGTTGACGTAAGCCATCCGTTAGTTTTACACTCTTCAAACAAGGGGCTTCCCGGATAAGGGATAACCATAGTGGCCTGCATGGTATAGGCGTAGCCTTTCTTAAGCAGCCACCGTCCTAATTGCAGAGTTTTTTGCGCATCCTCATAGCTCTCCCAGGGATAGCCGAACATAATAGTAATATGCGGAAAAAGCCCCGCGCAGCGCGCAGCCTTACAATCTTCTATAATACGATCAACGTTTAAATTCTTATTAATCCTATCCAAAGTATTCTGATTCGCAGATTCCAGGCCGAACAACAAGAGGCGGAAATTAGCCTTCTTCATCAAGACAAGGTCCTCCGAAGAAAGCGCTCCAAAACGCATATTACAATCAAGATAGATCTTTGAAGAAAAACCGTGCTGTATCATGCCGCGGCAGAATTCACGCAGCCAACTGCCGACGGGGAAACAGCCCGTATCATCCATTATCTCTCTTACTTGATATCTGGTAATAAGGCTATCTATCTCTTCGAGTACGTTTTCCGGGGTCCTGGACCTAAAATGGGGATAGAGCGTCGGCCAGCTGCAAAAAGTGCACTTCCCCCACCAGCAATCCCTTCCGCTCATGATATAGGTTCCGGGGAGACGCTTATAATTGCCGTTTTCAATCGCATAGTCTTTCCACCGAGTCAGCTCCCTATCAATAAAGGGAAGGCTATTAAGGTCGTGGCCAAGCTGAAACTTTCCGGTATTCTTTATTGTTCCCTCTTGCCTATACCATATCCCTGCTTCTAAATCACTACCCCGTACCCCGCTACCCGTATCCCGCGATTTCTTGATTGCGTTACATAAATTCATTAACAAAAAATCGTAGTCGCCGCCGGTGAGGACAAAATCAACCTTGCTGTTCTTGAATGATTCTTCGGGAAGCGCGGTCACGTGGTCGCCGAAAAGGACAATATAAGGGACAGTCTCCTTCCTTCCTTCGGTCGTCGGGGACAGTCCCTTAATCTTATCAATTATCTTCCAATGCTGTTTTACGACGGGAGTCTTGGTCTCCATCGCAATCAGGTCGGGTTTTGTCTCTTTGACGAAATCAAGAAACCCTTCAAGAGACATTCCTTCGGCAATCGCATCCTTCCACACCACTTCGAAACCTTTTTCCTTAAGAAGCGTTGCTGCCTGGGCGGGAACCACAGGATAAATATAGGTAGGTTCCTTAAAATACTGGAACTGCCGGTTCTGCCCGAGAGTCGGGCATCCTTTCTCAGTCTTTAAAGGCGGATAGGCAATTAGGATTTTCATGAAAAAACGGTATTATTTCTCTTCGGCAAGCTTCGTCGTAAGAAGCCCTTTTATAAAATACACTCCGTAGGTAAAATGTGTAGCGATAATTCCCATAATAATCAACAACCATAAACGAAAGTTTTTCCTTCCTTGCCAAGGGAAACTTCCTATACATACAATGATCAGATACAATGAAAACCCCATGAGGTACAATGGCCTAAGAAGCATATTGGACAAAGAAGAGATCCCCCCTAAAATAATTCCTCCCACAAGAATACTCGGCATAAAATAACTTATTTTGAGAGAAGTCTGGGGGAACTTCTTGACAAAATAGCCACGGTGAAGGGCGTAATTCTCTATCTGCGAAATATGCGGAAGAAAAAGACTTCGACGGTGGTGCCATACCAGAACGGTCGGGTCATAGATGATCTTTTTACCAAGCTTCTTGGTAATATCAAGGCAAAGCTTGGTATCTTCTCCCGGCCAGAAACTGGTATCAAACCCACCCAACTGCTCCATGATATTCTTGCGGACCAGAAAATTGCAGCTGGGATAATCTTCAACCTCTTGCCTCTTCCCGGGAATGTAGCGGTAGACAAAATTCCCGCTTACAAGCGGCGAACCGAATACCATTCCGCTTGCCTTTTGATGCAGAGAGTCGTTATCAGGGGTGATTGCCGGCCCTCCTACCGCGGCAACGAAAGGATCGCTGAAATTCTTTAAGGCGTTGGTAAGCCAATCCGCGCGCGGAAAGGCATCATCGTCAATAAAAGCCAGGATCTCCCCTTTCGCATGCGGTAACGCGAAGTCTCTTTTCCGGGCAGGGCCGACGGGCCCGGTGGGGACGACTTTAAGAGGGACACTCCCCTCCGGGGACAGTCCCTCTTTGTCATTCAACGGCTCATCCGGAAGAATAAGGATCTCAAAGTCCCGATACTCAAGCGCACGGCACTTAGCGACGCACTCGCTTAAGTTCTTTTGCCATGTTTTTACTGCGATAATAATCGATACGGTCATAATAGTGTAGGATATACATCCGGTAGAATACCGCAAGGGTATCTAAAAAAGTACTGATCACCGAATCAATACCAATGCGGCCGTAACGGCGTTTGGGGCTTAATACGATCGGGGCCTCAGTAATAGTATACCCGAGATGATGCGCGTTCACCAATATCTCTAAGTCAAACGCAAATTTCTTAACCAGAATCCGCGGGAAGACCTTCCTTGCGACCTCCGCCTTAAAAAGCTTTAATCCCGTCTGGGTATCATGACAAGGCAGATTAAATAGTAACCTCACCAAAAAATAATATGCATAACTTATAATCCTACGCTGGAGTGGATACTTCACCACGGAATTAGGATGGAGCTTAGAACCAATCACCACGTCCGAATTATCTAAACGCATGATATCAAAAAGGGTCTGTACCTGCAGGGGATGCAGATCCAGATCAGCGTCGATAAAGACCACGTATTCTCCGGTAATAAAATGCACTGACTTACGGATTGCCGCTCCCTTGCCGATATTGGATGAATTTCTCTTGATAATAAGCTGCGGGTATTTTTGAGTAAGGCCTTGAAGCAGCTCGTAGGTGGCATCCGTGGAACCGTCGTCGATAACGATCAACTCCCATGGACAGCCGAACTCCTCGAAAGTCTTTATCGTCTCCTCTACGCCGAAGACGATATGGTCTGCCTCGTTATACGCCGGCATGACAATACTTATTTTCCCTTTTATATCTTTCATAGACGGGCTACTTCCTAAATGCAAACCATAGATGCACCACAAAGAGCACTGCGGCACAACCACATATGATCAACTGCACCTGCAGAAGATTCCTATGCCACAGGAAGATTGCCGCACTCTGTAACAAGGCAATAGCGGCAAGATAAGGAACAAATGCTGCCTTGCGAATAGACAAAAGATACGAAAGAAGCACATAGGTAAGCGCGAAGAAACTCATCGAAATACTAAAGAGCCTTCCTAAGAGCACCGATTCAGGATACACTTTTCCGGTCAATATTTTAAGGACAAAATCCGGAAACAGATTATAGAACACCACTGCGCTAAGGCATAGGCACAGTACAAAGAATAATGATTTCTTTAGCGTCGCGAGCGTATCCTGGTTCTGCGCATTCAAGCCGCTTGTCCTGGGGAACAATACCATACTCACCGCTCCGGGGAGGAATAAGAAAATTTTCCCGAGCATCTGGCTGATCGAATACAACCCTGATTCATGCGCGGAGAAGAAATATTTCACCAGGACCATATCGAAGCTTACCAGGACCATAAAACAAAAGTAACTTACCGCAACCGGAACCGCGAAAGCCGCCATCTCTTTATAGGGGATTATTTCTTTCTGGTAAGGCGCATGCAATACGTCACGCAATGACCAGTAAAAGATAATCATTACCGCCAGGTTTGCCGCAAATAGTGCGCCCAGAGCTCCCGCAATACTATAGCCGAGCCGGATAAAAAGAAAACTTAATGCTATCTTAAGCAGGCCTCCCAAAACCGAGACGCTGCTATAACACTTAAAACGCTCTATTCCCTGGATCGTACCGGTCAACAACGGAGCCAGCCAACTGCTGGCAAGAAGCAGCGCAAAGATAGGGCCGCTTGCTGCCGAAGGTATCTTCAGAGAAACAAGTATCCGCGGAGAAGCTGCCAAAAATATGCCCAGCGTTACCATTGAAAGAATCAACGCCCTTTTAGCGAATGCAGAGAAAAGCGCACGAACCTTGCCGATCTGACGATGCGCAAAGAACTCAGAGGTATATTTGGTCATCACCAACTGCAATATCCCTAATGGTGAGGAGAAGATCATGTAAAGCGAAAGGAGGCTATTAAATGCAGCGAACATACTCGCTGAAAGCGAGTGGGCGATCAATAGCTGGTAGACAAGATTAATGAGGTTTACAACGGAAGTGCCGGCAAAGACAATGAAGACATTTTTGGTGAAGGCATCGCGTATCTTTAGCGTCTGTCGCATGCAATGGAGGTTAGATGACAATGCGCAAGAATCTGCGCGAACCTACTTTGACCACCCCGCCCTGTGTGAAGATAAAGTTATCCGTGCTGATTTTGGTTTCGTTGAAAGAAACCGCTCCCTCTTTAATAAGACGTCGTGCCTCATTCCCGCTTTTGACCAATCCTGAATTCACCAGGGCCGAAAATACATTCTCATTCGGTTGCACGCGGTACTCCGGCATACTCTCTGGGATCTCTTTCTGTGAAAAGACTCGCTGAAATTCCTTTGCCTCTTTTTCCGCATCGTCCGAGGAATAATATTGATTAATGATTGCCTTGGCCAAACGCACCTTCGCCTCTTTAGGATGCATGGCCCGCACTACCGCTAAATCCTCATCGGTCAAAAGCTCAAAGTATTTATACATACGCTCATCGGAAAGGGACATGATCTTTCCAAAGATACTTGAGGCAGGCTCGTCAATACCGATATAGTTGCCATAGGATTTGCTCATCTTCTGTACCCCATCGGTGCCTTCCAGAAGAGGCATGGTAATCACTACCTGCTGCGCCTGGGAAAAATCGCGCTGTATATCCCTGCCTACCAGAAGATTGAATATCTGGTCTGTCCCGCCCAGTTCCACATCAGCCTCTAATTTTACCGAATCATATCCCTGTAATAACGGGTACATGAATTCCAAAAGAGAAATATCCTCATACTTACTCATGCGCTTCTTGAAATCTGCGCGGCCAAGCATCTGAGAGACGGTGGCGTGAGTAGTAAGCTCCAAAATATCCAACACTGACATCGCCTCAAACCATTCGCTATTAAAGACCACGGTCAGTTTCTCCAGGTCCAGTATCCGAGAGACCTGTTTCTTATAGGTGCCTGCGTTTTGGGCGACTTCTTCCTGGGTGAGCTGCTTTCTTTTTTCCGACCTGCCTGAAGGATCGCCGATACGGGCGGTGAAATCTCCGATCAGAAAGATTACGCGATGTCCGAGGTCCTGGAACTGGCGCAGCTTTCGCAGCAATACCGTATGCCCAAGATGGATATCAGGGGCAGTCGGGTCAAAGCCGGCTTTAATGACAAGCGGCGTACCAGTCGTAAGACTATCCTGAAGTTTCTTGCGTAATTCTACTTCAGAGAGTATCTCGACTGCTCCCCGCTTGATAACCTCCAGCTGTTTCTCTAAATCCGGGAATCCCATCTTTTCTTAAGTTTGGACGGTTCTGAAGTCGAAGCAGAAGTCTCCCCGAAAAGGGGACACTTCTGAGAACGAGCTCAGAACCGTCCCTGATTTAAAGTTTGGCGGAGAGGCCGATCTTGGCCTGCTCTACATCCACTTTAATAACCTTCGCTTTTATCTTGTCCTGCGGCTTAAGCTGCGAAACCTGCTCCTTCTCGATTTCGCTGGCATAGACCAATCCTTCAAGCTCATCGTCAATTTTGACAAAGACCCCGAAATCAGTGATGCTGACCACCTCAACTTCAAGCTCGGTCTCCACAGGATATTTCTCCGCGATCTCCGCCCAAGGGTTAGACTGCAGCTGCTTTGCCCCTAACGAGATCCGGCGATTCTGACTATCTACCGAAAGTACCACCACCTCCACCTTCTGCCCCTTCTTAAAGACATCCTGAGGATGCGCGATACGCTTAGTCCATGAGATATCCGAAACGTGGATCATCCCTTCAAGACTGCTTTCTAACTCCACAAAAACCCCATAATCAGTAAAACCTCTGACTTTACCGTTTACCTTTGCTCCCACCGAATACTTTGCCTCCGCGTCCTGCCAAGGATTCTGCTCCAGTTGTTTGATACTCAAAGAAATCCGGTGCGCCTCCTTATCGATGTTAAGCACCTGTGCTTCCACGGTATCCTGAATCGCAAACATCTCATTGGGATGGTTAAGGCGCTTGGTCCAGGAAAGTTCAGAGATATGGATCAGCCCTTCAATGCCTTTCTCAAGCTCCACAAATATACCGTAGGGAAGAATATTCACTACTTTCCCCTTTACGGTTCCCCCCACACTATATTTGTTCTCAATATCCTGCCAGGGATCTGGGAGCCGCTGCTTTAATCCAAGTGATATCTTTCCGGAATCCTTCTCCATATTCAGGACCATCACGTCGATCTTATCGCCGATCGCCACGATTTCCGACGGATGAGATATTTTTGACCAGGACATATCGGTAATGTGCAACAGGCCATCAACTCCGCCCATGTCAATAAACGCGCCAAAGTCAGTAATCGCCTTGACCATTCCGGAATAGATATTCCCGATCTTTAACTCCTGCCACAACCTATCCTTGGCCTCTTCCTTTTCTTTTTGCACTGCTTCACGACGAGAGACGATAATACTCCTCCTTAGGTTATTAACCTTAACAATCTTGAACTTGTACGGCCTAAAGAGTATATCTTTCTCCGCGACATGTTTGAAACTTGAAAGGGATAACGGCAAGAAACCTTCGATCCCGGTGACATCCACCAAGAACCCTCCTTTGACCTTCTTGACGGGCCGTCCATCCACCAGCTCGCCGGTCTGGGAAAACTTTACGATCTTATCCCAGCCTTGCATACGAATGGCCTTTTCCCGAGAAAGAGCGATAACCCCCGCATCATTCTCCATCGAGTCCACCAAAAACTCCAACTCTCTGCCTAATTCCAGATCACTCTGGCTGAACTCGGTAATAGGAACGACCCCTTCGGATTTAAACCCTACATCCACCAATACCTCTTTGGAACGGATGGCGGCGATCTTACCGGTAACTACCTGTCCTTCTTTAATGAGCTTAATACTTTCATTATAGAGCTGTTCAAGTTCTTCTCTTGTTTCAATCATGGGAATATTCTCCTTTACGGTTTTTGTATTTTTTTTAGGGCTTATTTTATTGCAACTTAAAAAACACCCCCTTCTTAATGAAATTTTGCCGCGTATTCGTACTTTTTGTAAAAAATCAGGAAGAACTCTTGCGTATTAGTTCCCTGCCCAATAAAAGCAATTTATTTGCCTTGGCCAGATTCTTTGCCTCCGCATAGATACGCATGATCGGCTCGGTGCCGGAACCTCTGAACATCAACCAACTCTGATCCGCACAAATAAGCTTAATGCCGTCGTAATCTTTTATCTGAACCACCTTCTTACCAAGCAAGGTATCAGGAAGCGCCTTCCTAGCGGGAGTATCCATGCGGGATTCTAGCTGTAAGTCGTCACGCACGTAGAAATACTTTCCGAACTGTTTTTCCACGGCGCGAAGTATCTGCAGCATATTTTTATTGCGATAGACCATCATCTCTAAAAGCAATAATCCGGCAA
>JAHISH010000195.1 GCA_018818365.1 Candidatus Omnitrophota bacterium
ACGATGGTCGAGGGTTTTTAGCTCCTCATTGATAAGCCCCCACCAGCCGCGAAAGACCCCCATTACTTCTACCTTCTGGTGGACGGCGCAGCGTACGACGCCTCGTATCGCCGCATTCATTCCGGGGGCATCTCCCCCGGTAGTCAGTACTGCGATCTTTTTCATTTTAAATACCTGCTTATGTTCCCATCTCCCAACTGGAGAGGTACTTCTTCTGTTCAGGCGTTAAGACGTCGATCTTGATCCCCATAGAAGAAAGTTTGAGCTTCGCGATATTCTGATCGATATCTTCCGGCACCTTATACACATTGTTTTCAAGATTCCGGTAATGGTGCTTAATATATTCCGCGGAAAGCGCCTGATTCGCAAAAGACATATCCATAACCTGGGCCGGATGCCCCTCGGCAGCAGCCAGATTAATAAGGCGCCCTTCGCCGAGAAGATAAATTTTACGGCCGTTTCTAAGAGTGTACTCCTCCACATAGTCGCGTATACGCCTTTTTAAACGGCTTAATTTCTCAAGGCCAGGAATATCAAGCTCGACATTAAAATGCCCGGAGTTAGAGACGATCGCCCCATCTTTCATTGTGGCAAAATGTTCCTTTCGGATCACATTGATATCTCCGGTAACTGTCACAAAAATATCCCCTATCTTTGCCGCTTCCTTGATAGTCATTACCTCATATCCATCCATGGTCGCTTCTAAAGCACGTAAGGGATCAACCTCTATCACAATAATCCGCGCAGCCATCCCCTTGGCGCGCATAGCCACGCCGCGCCCGCACCAACCATACCCACAGACGACAACCGCGGATCCTGCGACCAATTTATTGGTCGCACGAATAATCCCGTCCATCGTCGACTGCCCGGTTCCGTACCGGTTATCAAAAAGATGTTTGGTCTGGGCATCGTTGACGGCAATAATAGGGTACCGTAACTTCCCTTCGCTGGCTAACGCACGCAGCCGGATTACCCCGGTGGTGGTCTCTTCAGTGCCTCCGATTATATTGCGATAGACTTCCGGTGAAGCCTGATGGATAGTACTCACCAGGTCCGCCCCGTCATCCATAGTGATATGCGGTTTGGACGCTAAGACCGCCTTCAGATGCGAATAATAGGTCTTGGTATTCTCTCCTTTAATGGAAAATACCGCAATCTTAAGATGCGTCGCCAACGATGCGGCCACATCATCCTGCGTAGAGAGAGGATTAGAGGCGCACAAATAGACATTAGCCCCCCCTGCCTTTAATACCTCCATAAGCACCGCGGTCTCGGTTGTCACATGAAGACAGGCGGCAACCGTTAATCCTTTTAATGGCTGCTCTTTCTTGAAACGCGCTGCCACCAATCCCAATACCGGCATATTATTGCGTGCCCATTCGATACGTAATGCGCCTTTATGCGCTAACTTAATATCTTTGACGTCAAATTTCATCTGTTCTCCTTGATTGGCCTATGGTTATGTTATAGTGTCACCGCCGCTTTCTTCAATGCGTCAACCTTATCCGTCTTCTCCCACGTAAACTCAGGTTCCATGCGTCCAAAGTGCCCGTAACAGGCAGTTTTGACATACAGCGGACGCCGAAGATCAAGCGCCTTGATAATCCCCGTGGGGGTCAGATCAAAACTCTTTCTGATAAGCGCCACAAATTGTTCATCGGATATCTTTCCCGTGCCGAACGTTTCCACAAAGATCGACAAAGGATCGGCATAGCCGATGACATACGATAGCTGTACCGAGAACTTTTCCGCAAGTCCTGCGGCAACGATATTCTTAGCCACATAGCGGCACATGTACGCCGCGGAACGGTCAACCTTGGTCGGGTCTTTTCCGGAGAACGCTCCCCCGCCATGAGGGACTACGCCGCCATAGGTATCAACGATAATCTTTCTCCCCGTCATTCCGGTATCTGATTGCGGGCCGCCAATGACGAACTTTCCCGTTTGATTCACGTAGTACTTGGTCTTCGTATCGATAAACTCCTTTAAAACCGGCTTTGCCACTACCTCGACCATCTCCTGGCGGGCCTTTTCCGTAATCTGGTTGCCGGTACTATCCAGTATTTCTTCCGTATGCTGACAGGCCAAAACCACCGAATCAATACGCACCGGTTTATCGTTCTCATACTCAACGGTTACCTGCGATTTGCAATCCGGCCCTAAATATTTTAAAGTAGCATCCCGGCGCACATCCGCCATGCGTTTGACCAATTTATGCGCTAACGCAATGGGAAGCGGCATCAATTCTTCGGTCTCTTTACAGGCGTATCCGAACATAATTCCCTGGTCTCCGGCTCCTCCGGTATTGACGCCTTGGGCGATATCCGGCGACTGCGCATTGATGGCATTAACCACCGCACAGGTATGATAATCAAATCCGTATTTGGGGTGCGTATATCCGATATCCTTAATGACGCGGCGCGCCAATTTCTGAACATCTATAAAGGCGTCGGTAGTAATCTCTCCGCCTACGATCATCAACCCCATGGTCACGTATGTTTCACATGCCACGCGGCATTTTTCTTTATTCTTGTCATTCTCAAAAACTTCGTCTAATACCGCATCGGAAATCTGGTCGCAGACCTTATCCGGATGGCCTTCTCCCACCGACTCTGAAGTAAAAAAATGCGTATGCGCTGCCATTCCTCCTCCTTTAGTTTTATCTTTCCTTTTGGAGCCTTTCGGTTCTTCCATCCGTGGCCCCTTTACTTTTGCTCTTCGGGCGGAACCCTCCGAAGCCGTTTCCGCTTGATACTCTGACTTTCTCTCGACCCTCTCCTCCTATGCGTTACACCTAAGGCTTCCTACGAAGGCGAAGGAGGGCGAAAAGCCTGTTTTGCCGCATTATAGAATTTGTGATCTCCGATATCAAACCATCGTCCGCCAAACACATATCCGTAGACAGGGACCTTAGTTCTTAACCAATCAATATAGCTCCCCGTGGCGTCGGTACTCTGATTCTTTCTTGCGATATATTCCTTTATCAACCCAAGCTTCTTTTGCGGGAAATAATAAAGGCACATCGCGATATAGGTCGATTTTGGTTTGGCGGGCTTCTCCTGGAAATCGACCACTCTCTGTTGCGCATCCAGCTTGACCACGCCGTATTGGCTGGCTTTCTCCTTTACGTCGATATTATAGACTCCCATTACCGGGGTTGCCTTCTGGCGCGCATAGCGCAAGAAATCACTAAGCCCCCCGTCAAAAAGATTATCCCCTCCCAGCACGACAAGATTTTCGCGGATCTTTGCCGCATCAATGGCGAAATCAGTATCTCCAATTGCGCCGCGCCGAGAGACATTATCAACGGTTAAATCATCGACTACGGTGATCGGCGTGCTGATACGCCTACGCGCCTTCCACTTTTTGAATTGCGGAA
>JAHISH010000196.1 GCA_018818365.1 Candidatus Omnitrophota bacterium
AATAATGCGATTTACGGCATGACCGGCGGGCAGATGGCCCCCACGACATTGGTCGGGCAGAAGACCGCGACCACGCCGCGGGGCAGAGATCGCACGCAAGGATTTCCTTTGAAGATTTCAGAGATGCTTGCGTTGTTGCCGGGAGTATTTTCGGTGGAACGAGTCTCCCTCCATTCGCCCAAGGAGATTATTAAAACAAAAAAAGCGATTACGCAAGCGTTTGTGAACCAAAAGGAGCGCGCAGGGTTTTCTCTGGTGGAAGTGCTTTCTCCCTGTCCGACCTATCAAGGACGCTCTCCACAAGAGACGATGGAGTGGATTAAAGAGACGATGAGTAAAGAATTCCCCATAGGAAAACTCAAATGACCAAGCGTATTATAATCGCAGGTTTTGGGGGGCAAGGGGTGATGCTTTTAGGAAAGGTTATCGCCCAGGCGGCCATGGAAGAGGATCGTTTCGTGACCTGGTTGCCGTCGTATGGGGCAGAGGTGCGGGGTGGAACCGCGCACTGTATGGTAGTGCTTTCCGATCACCCGATTGGTTCTGCCTATATT
The DNA here is from genome assembly GCA_018818365.1 of Candidatus Omnitrophota bacterium. GTDB lineage: Bacteria > Omnitrophota > Gorgyraeia > Gygaellales > Profunditerraquicolaceae > JAHISH01. Next base: position 555 of record JAHISH010000196.1, read on the forward strand.
GAGAAAGCAGATATCTCGATTATCCTCAATGGCCCATCCCTGCTACGATTTAAGGATAGGATACAGCCGAAGGGCTTCTTGGTATTGAATTCGTCTTTGGTCCCCCCTTATAGAGATGCCAAAAGGCGCATTGCGGCACATCCTTTTACGGATATCGCGTTGCAGCTAGGAAATACCAAGGTCGCAAATATGGTTGCGCTCGGTTGCGTCTTAGGGATTCAGGGAGTTGTGTGTCCTGAGACGGTCACGCGGGTGATTGCGCAAATCGCCCCGGAATCAAAAAGAGACCTTATTGAAATTAACCGAAAAGCGCTAAAAAAAGGAATGGAGCTGCGATAAATGGAACAGGTACGTGTACGGTTTGCCCCGAGTCCGACGGGGAATCTGCATATCGGGGGGGCGCGCACCGCTCTCTTTAACTGGCTATATGCGCGCGCCACGCAGGGAAAGTTTGTCTTGCGCATCGAAGATACGGATCAGGCGCGTTCGAAGAAAGAATTCTTGGATGAGATTCTTTTCAGTCTCAAGTGGCTTGGGCTTGAGTGGGACGAAATCTCTTTTCAAGGAGAACGCTTTGCGCAATACCGTGAATATGCCCAACGGCTGCTGCAAGAAGGTCGCGCGTATACAGAACGATCCGCGCAGAATACCGAAGCGATTATCTTTAAGGTTACTCCGCAGAAGATCAAGATAACGGACCTGATTCGCGGAGAGATCACGTTTGATGCACAGGACATAAAGGATCAGGTGCTTATCAAATCTGACGGAACCCCGACATACAATTTTGCCTGCGTGGTGGATGATGCCACAATGAAGATTAGCCACGTGATCCGCGGCGATGACCATATCTCCAATACCCCCAAGCAGGTGTTGCTCTATCAGGCGTTGGGGCTTCCTTTACCGAAGTTTGCGCACCTGCCCCTCATATTAGGTACGCAAGGGGGAAGGCTTTCTAAGCGCACCGGCGCTACTGCGATCTCAGAATTCCGCCAGAGGGGGTATTTGCCGGAAGCGTTAGTTAATTACCTGCTTCTCTTAGGATGGTCCCCGGGGAATAACCAGGAGGTGATCGATATTCAAGAAGCAATAACGCTTTTTGATATTACCAACGCCAATAAGACCGCCGCGACCTTTGATGCCGAAAAGCTAGATTGGATGAATAACCAATATCTCAAAAATGCGGATCCCGAAAAACTTACCGATGAAATCATTCCTTCATTGATTGAAAAAGGATATATTATGAAAGATTCATTTGACCGAGGATATGTCCTATCGATCGTAAAGCTTTTTCAAGGGCGCCTTCCTACGTTACGCGATTTCATTGACTGGGCGGATTTCTTTTTTGTCGATGCCGTCACCGTTGACCCTAAGGCTCAGGAAAAACATCTTTCCCATGACCTCTCAAAAGAATTCTCGCTTTTTATTAAGAAGCTCGAAGTCTTGCCGGAGTTTGATCCTGCACGTATTGAAACATGCTTCCGGGATCTGCTTCAGGAATTAAATATTGAATCAAGGAAATTGATTCATCCCATTCGCGTAGCGCTTACCGGAAAGACGGTCGGCCCAGGCTTATTTGAGGTTATTTATTACCTGGGAAAAGAGCGTACCAAACAGCGCTTATCTCGATGGATAGAAAGGAGAGACATATGAAAAAGATAGGAATCGCAGGGGTAGTCTTGTTGTTGGTTTTTGGAGCGGTCGGATGTGAAACCCCCCGGGCCGTGGTGAAGAGTTGCGAATATTCCGCAAAGACCACTGCGACGGCCGTGGGCCATGATGCCGTCGGGCTTTATGCGGTTATCATGAAGGCCGATAATTGGCTTAAGAAGCACGCCTGGTAATTTATCAAGGTACTTCTATGAAAAGAAAAACTCAGATCATTGGGGTAAATCTCTTAGTCTTGTGCGGTCTGCTTCTATGCGTTGAAATAGGGTTGCGTTTATTTTGGAAGATGAGCACGCTAAAGGGGGAGATTTATCAAACCAGCGCAAAC
>JAHISH010000020.1 GCA_018818365.1 Candidatus Omnitrophota bacterium
ATTGGCAGGAGTGCCTTCTTGAGGCACAGAAGAATCATCCCGATTTGATCTCCGCACAAGAAGATATCAAACAGTCGCTGGCGACGAAAGATATTACCGGAAGTGGGCTCTTTCCCCAGATCACTGCCAGCATAAGCGGCTCTACCGCCAAAACTACCTCCCGTTCCTCAAGCGATGTCATTACCAGCAGCACTTCCGATTCCTATAAATACGGCTTGAGCGGTTCACAACTGATCTTCGACGGATTGAAAACCATACAGGATATCAAAGCCGATACGGAGAATATTAAAGCTTCGCGACAGGCTTTTAGCTTTACCTCTTCACAAGTACGCTTACGCCTGCGTTCTGCATTTGTGAATCTTTTACGCGCCCAGGAGATGCGAAAAGTCGCGGAAGACATCTTCCAGATCCGCCGGAATAATTTCGAGCTTATTACACTACGGTATGCGTCGGGCCTGGAACATAAAGGAGCACTTCTGACGGCAGAGGCAAACGTGGCTCAGGCAGAGTTGGAGATGCATCAGGCAGCACGCGATCTGGAAATAGCCCAGAGGCAGCTTACTAAGGAAATGGGACGCACGCAATTCAGCCCGATGCAGGTACGATCGGACTTTGCGGTGAATATTGAAAGAGAAAAGCCGGATTTGGAGTATATTGCCCAAAATAATCCGTATCTGAAGCAACTTGCGTTTCAAAAGAATGCCGCCCTATACGACATTAAATCCGTATACGCGAATTTCTCACCTGAACTTACCGGCTCCTTCGGAACCCAGAAGAGCCGCAGCCGTTGGCCCCCCCGCGATAAACAATATAATGCGGGATTAACAGTATCTTTGCCGATTTTCGAAGGCGGTCTGAAATTTGCACAGGTCTCTCAGGCGCAATCACAGTATCGCCAGCTGGAGGCCGATGAACGAAGCAGGAAAGATAGTATTCTCTCAAGCCTAGAGGAGGCATGGGCGGGGTTACAAGATGCGGGGGAGACCGTAGGGGTTAAATTCAAGGGACTGCGCGCCGCAGAAGAACGTTCACAGATTGCCGAAACCCAGTACTCTATCGGCTTCCTTACCTACGACAATTGGATCATTATTCAGGATAATTTTGTTAGTGCCAAGAAGGCGTATCTGGAATCACGGATAAGCGCTCTTTTAGCTGAAGCAGAATGGATCTACGCGAAAGGAGAGACATTAGAATATGTGGAAAAAAATTAAAATAATACTGGTATTGTTGCTTATCGCGGGCGCGGCGTCATTTTATCTGATGCGGCATAAGGAGAAAGGCTCCAATGGCGAAAGAATGGAGGAGCGCAAACCGACCAGAGGAACAATACAGCTTTTTGTTTCGACTACGGGAACGGTCCTTCCTAAAAATCGCTTGGAAGTTAAACCTCCGGTAAACGGACGCCTCGATGAACTCCTGGTGCAAGAGGGAGAGAAAGTAAAAAGCGGCCAGACTATTGCGTGGCTGAGTTCCACCGAACGCGCCGCACTCTTAGATGCCGCGCGCGGCAAGGGCGAAGAGACTTTGAAATACTGGCAGGATGTCTATAAACCGATTCCTTTGATCTCCCCGATCGACGGAGAGGTCATCGTGGCCAAGACCCAGCCCGGACAGACTATCACTACCAGTGACGCGGTAATCGTTCTTTCGGATCATCTGATCGTGCGCGCCCAGGTTGATGAGACCGATATCGGAAAGATCAAACAGGGGCAGGAAGCAGTACTTACCTTGGATGCCTATCCGCAGAAGAAGATCAAAGGACATGTTGAACATATCTATTATGAATCCAAAACCGTCAATAACGTGACTATGTATGAAGTCGATGTTATTCCCGAAGAGGTCTTTGAGTTTTTTCGCTCGGGGATGAATACCTCACTGGATTTTAAGGAGGTTGTAAGAGAAAACGTCCTTTTGATACCCGAAGAGGCGGTTATCCGCGAAAAAGGACAAACCTTGGTTACGGTGAAGGATCCACAGACTCAACAGACGCAGCGTCGCCGGGTGGAATTGGGAATATCCGATAATAAAAATATCGAAATCGTTTCGGGACTTACCGAAAATGATATTATAATGGTAAAATCAAATAAATATTCGCTGCCGAAAAATAACATCGGTAGCAATCCTTTTATGCCTAGACGCAGATGATCGAACTGGTAAATATCCGAAAAACCTATCAAATGGGCAAGGTGCAGGTTATGGCCTTGCAGGGAGTCAGCCTTTCGATTGCTCCGGGAGAGTTTGTGGCTATTATGGGGCCGTCGGGTTCAGGAAAGTCTACGCTTATGCATGTGATCGGTTTGCTGGATAGGCCCGATGAAGGAGAGTACTCTCTGTGCCAGCGCGCCGTGCATAAATTGGATGATGAACAATTGGCCTGGTTGCGCAATCGGCTTGTAGGTTTCATTTTTCAGCAGTTTCATCTTCTGCCGCGCATGAGCGCGTTGGAGAACGCAGGACTGCCGCTTATCTATGGAGGAAAACGGCAGTTTAAAGAAAAAGCGGCAGAGAAGATCCGCGAGGTCGGGTTAGGAGACCGCATTACCCATCGCCCTAACGAACTGTCCGGCGG
>JAHISH010000197.1 GCA_018818365.1 Candidatus Omnitrophota bacterium
TATCGCATTTTTCAGAGACCATATGAAATGTTTGTATGCCATGTGAATAGGTAGTACACTGCGGGGTATCTTTATCCCATATCCCTGCAGAAACCCGGTATTCACCAGGAAGAAGCACTAATTGTGGATAAGAGACAATCTCGGTACGTGTCCCCGGAAGTATCGCTTTTGTGCTTCCGTGACAATAGATTCCGTCTGCGCGATAAAGCCCTACCCAAAGCATGTAAGGGCCGCACGCATCCCCCTGGCGTGCCTCCGCGGTAACCTCAATTTTTATCTTCATCTCCCTGCCGGTCACAAAAGTTGTCTCCTTGTGATTATAGCGATTTAAAGTCGAGAGTGAATCTATGCGCAGACGCGTACCTTGCAGAGCCCCCCCCCATTTATCAATAAGACTGTCGAGAGCAGGAATACCCAAAGATTGCCGCGCAGAATCTGTTTTCCATTCGCTGACTAAATTTACCAATGCCCCTTGCGATGGCGTGCCCTCTCCTTCTAATTTATAACGGCACTTATGATAATCGTATGCCAAAGTCTCTTTGGCGTCCCAGATCGCCGCCGAAAGGAAATAAAGGCCGCGCGAGAAAAGCCACTTTGTGATCCGTAATTCAAAGATACCTTCCCCTGGGGTCATTTTTTTGAACCTAATCCCGTCAAATTGAGTATTGGGACCGTAACAATATACTCCGTCCTCACGGAATATCGCAATACCGAAATGAAAGTCTTTTATCGATTCATGCACACGAAACCAAACCCGTATCCGAACCGGTTGCCCCCCGCGCACCTTTGTAACCTTCTGTCCCAATCTGTTATATATTTCTAATCTCTGGATCGTCGCCTCTTTGGTGCCTTCCCGTTTCCCCCACTCTTCTATATCAGTAGCCCAGCGTTTCGTTTTTTTAACCACTTCTGCGGAAGGCACGACTTTTTGGAATAAATTCTTCCTTCCCAAAACAAGAGGCCACATGATTTTCATCTTCCGTCGACTGGTTTTATTCGTTACAGGATTTCGGAATATGCCATTTCCATCGGTGTGGCAGATAGACGGTACCATGGTCGTGCTTCTCTGAAACTACATGGAAGACAACAAGTCCATGAGTATATGCGAGGAACTGCTTACTATTAGCATCCCAGATGCCTGCTGAAACCCGGTATTGCCCCGGCAAAAGCATCAATTTCGGATAATAGAGGATCTCCGTCTGAGGCCCACAAGAAGCGATACGTTTAATACTGCCATGACAATAGATTCCGTCTTCCCGATACACCCCTACCCAAAGAACACTCCCAGAAACGCGGGAACGCAAAGACTTATCGAATCGAAAATCCGTCTTAATCCTTAACTCCCTGCCCATATGGAACAGCTGGTCCCTTGCCCCGTACACATTCAGCAATGAAAGCATATCAATGCCTACGCCTGAGCTATTCGTTTCTTTCTCCCACGCATCCGTAAGATTCTCCAAATGCGGAAGAAGCTTCGTATCAAGAGAAAAAGAAAAGAAAGAATTACTCCATTTACTGGTAAGTACGGCTAAATCCCCTAAATGCGGATTCCCGGTTACCTCAAAAGGAGGGCTTTTAAATTTCGCGAAGGCAAACGAATTACTTTTATCCCAAATGACCGCATTGACGTAATACATCCCCGGCATAAAGATAAAACGCTCACAGGTCAGTTCGAAATATCCGCTGCCCACTCCCATCTTCGACATCCCTAAACCGTCTCGCTGGGTATCGGCTCCGTAACAACAGACCCCATCCTCTCTGAAGATATCGATCGCAAAATGAAAATCATCTATTTCCGTATTGGCCGCAAGATCAACCCGCACCTTCACCCCATCAAGCAATTTAACTGCGCGGACCTCTTGCCCCCATTTATTAGTGAACTGCACAAAAGGAATCGTTACCTTTTGTTCTTCTCTATCGTTGACTTCTACCGTATGCAGGTCATCACGCCATCCGGCAGGGCGGGCGCTCAAGTACGAACGGGAGGCGTCCGAAAGAATCTTCTTCTTGCTCAAAAGCATAAGATACTGTTCGATGATCGCTTGAGAGGAACCTTCCGCACACATACGGCCGTCTTCCAGCAAGATAACCCTATCACAAAGCCGTTCTACCATCGCAATATCCTGCGCGGCGATGATCATGGATTTCCCCTGTCTTTTAAAATCCGCCATCCTCTCAAAACACTTCTTCTGGAATCCCATATCACCAACGGCGATCACTTCGTCAGTGACCAAAATATCAAAATCCTTGTGGATTGCGACGCTAAAACCAAGACGCATCTTCATACCGCCGGAATAACTTCCCAATGGAGCATTAATGAATTCTCCCAATTCAGAAAAATCGACAATATCGTTAAAAACCTTTTCCGTATCCTTCCTGCCTAATCCCAAAAGACTGGCGGAAAGATAGATATTCTCTTTACCGGTAAACTCATCATTAAATCCAGCTCCTAGTGCCAACAGCGCAGAGACCCTGCCTTCGACAAAGATCTCTCCTTCGCTGGGCGCCAGGCCTCCCGCGATCACATTCAGGAGAGTAGACTTTCCCGAACCATTACGCCCGATTACTCCGACAATCTCTCCTTTATCCATTCCCATATAAATATTCCGAAGAGCCCAGAAAGACCCGTTCGACGCTCCCGGCCGTACGGGACGTTTTTGCCCCGAAGACTCGCACTGCGATACTATGAAATTGTTGAATTTTCTTCCGACGTTATTTAATCGAACTGCTCTCATGTAAGTAGTGTTAAGAAAAACTATATGTTAAAATAATCAGAAAACTTATCTTTGTATCTATTAAAGACCGCAAATCCCGCAAAGAAGACACCTGCCGCTGTTACCAGAGGGATAAGAACCACATTGAAAAAATTCACCTGAGCAGGCAAGGTATCAAGATAATTGCCAATAAAGATAATCCGGTACATATTCTGTATGCCTACTAACGGATTGCATAAATAAAGCGTCGTAAAAAGATCGTGATTTTTGTTAATAACTTCTTCAATCGTATAAAAACCGGGGGTCAGAAAGAACGCGATCATAAGTAACAATTGCGTCAGATACTCAACATCCCGATGGACCACCTGTAACGCGGAGGTCAATAGGGAGAACCCTATGGCCATAACAGTCTGGACTCCTATCACTAAAGGCAATAGGATCAAGAGCGGGCTTAAGGGAACCTTGAATGCGATAAGAAATCCGATTAAGACAAACAACGAAGGCAAAAAATTAAGTAGGTTAGCGCATACGACCGAAACCGGCAAAAGATACTTCGGAAACGCGAGTTGATTGATCACACTGCGGCTTTCGAGTATACACCGTGTAGAACCTTGTATGGAAGAAGCGAAATAATTCCAGGGCAAAAATGCGGTGAGAAGATGGATGAAAAACGGGTACCTTCCGCTTTGAATCCTCATAAAATCAACAAAGAGCACTTTATAGACGAAAGCCGTACATAACGGCAATATCAACATCCATAAAAACCCGAAAAAAGGCTTTTGATACCGTAGCTTAAGATCCCTTATCGCTAACCCAAATATTAAGTTACGGTAAGAGTACAAGTCTTTCATCTAGTATAAATCAGTTTAAGATTAATTACAACAACTAATTAAATACTTTTTTAAGTATGTTTATAAAGAATGTTTTTATGCGTTTTGTGAGAAGAATCTGCTATCAATTTCCCCTCCCACAACACATCTTCCATAGACATATACCGCCAAGAGCCATACCGCCCAGAAGGGATAATATTGTACCCCATCAAGTAGCGAAAGATTACGTCCTTTGCGTTTTGATAATTCTTATCGTAAATAGGATATCCGTACCTGATATCGTTGATGTCTTGAAAAAGAACCCCCGCCCCCTGCGTTAAAATCCCTACCTCCTTTAAATTTTCGAAAATCCGCCCCGTAATGGCAGTCTTATCCAAAGGCAGTTCTTTAGAATATGAGACTTCCGCATATACCGAGCTTTTCCCTTTAGGGACGGCATCGGCAGAAAAATTATGAAAAAAACCTACCCGGAAGAAACTAACTTCTTTATCGGGAAAATAGACCCAATGTCTGCCGTGAAAATCATTTTTATCGATCGCAAGGTTCAGGTTAAAAATAGAATTCCATTTCAATTTCTTTATCGCTTTTCGCACAGCCTCGGGAATCCCTTTGATCATAGAAGGAAGCTCCGGAAGTGGAACCGTAGAAATAAGCGTATCATACCGAACCGTATCCCCTCTTTTGGTCTTCACCTCTTTTCGTAAAGGGCTGATTTCGATAATAGGCGAACTAAGATGCAGACGTTTGACCTGTTGGGCTAACGCCCGCGGGAGCTGATTAATCCCGCCTTTCTTCGGATACCAAAAGTGCGCGTTATAGCCGAATGTCCTCTTATTCTCATCAACCGTACCCTCTATGAGTTGCGGTAAGGACGGCACCGGCACAAAACCATCAAGCCATCCACAGGTCATCTGCTCCGGAGGCACGGTCCAGAACTTACTATTATAGGGAACCATGAAATGTTTTGCGATGCCCTTTCCGAACGTTTGCTGAATCCAATTCGAGAAGGTATCTCTCTTCCCGGCGGTGCGATGACGCGAGCAGCCGATAAAACCCAAGA
>JAHISH010000198.1 GCA_018818365.1 Candidatus Omnitrophota bacterium
CAAAGCGATAGTACTAAACACAAACACTATACCCTTCTTGAAGAGCGTCTCCAGCTTAAGACCAACTATTACCTGGGAGACAACGGGATATTGGAGGAATGGCAAAGCGTATTCCGTTTTAAGGGTGATTTTACCGTTGACGGTTATTTTGGCGAAAAAACTGCATTCGAATTAAGAGAAGCATATCTTTCCACAAGCCCCGATTCTATACTTGATATTAAGCTCGGCAGGCAGATCCTTACTTGGGGAACAGGAGACTATCTCTTTATTAATGATGTCTTCCCTAAAGACTACGTTTCATTTTATGCGGGGCGTGATGATGAGTATCTTAAAAAGCCGTCGGATGCGCTGCGTTTTTCTTTGTATCCTTCGTTCGCAAATATCGATTTTGTCCTGATTCCTGTTTTCGAGCCCAATACTATACCTGTAGGCGATCGTCTGTCATTCTTTGATAGCTTCCAGGGTGGGATTGCCGGAAGGCAGTCTGACCGTCACTTGATTGAACCTGCCGTACAACCCAATAATATCGAGTACGCCTTGCGTATTTACAAAAATTTCAGCGGCCTTGAGACCGCACTTTATTTCTTTCGCGGATTTGACCATATGCCACGCAGTTATAAAAACGAGGCATTGCGCCAGCTTTATTACCAACGTCAGGATGTATATGGCTTAAGCGTACGAGGCGCATTTGCGGGAGGAATAGCCAATGCGGAGGCCGGATACATCCGATCCCCCGAGGATTCTCGAGGGACCAATAGGCTGATAGAGAATTCAGCTTTTAAATTTTTGACAGGGTATGAAAAAGATTTAGGTAATGATTGGAAGCTGGGCGTACAGTACTATTATGAACAGAAACTTAATTACGGCGCGTACGCGCGCGCACTCTTTGTAAGGGATTACCGCTGGGATGAATATAGGCATTTGATGACGCAGCGGGTCACCAAACTCTTTAAGAATCAGACGGTCGTGGTCTCGCTCTTTAATTTTTATTCCCCGAGCGACCGAGACGGGTATCTACGCGGGTTAGCCAGTTACGATATTACTGACCGCTGGAAATTATCCTTCGGAATGAGTATCCCTTGGGGAGAGGATGTGTTAACGGATTTCGGTTCTATGCAGAAAGACAAAAATGTCTTTGTGCGGGTACGGTATAGTTACTAAGATAGCGGGAGTTCCCCGCCTTTGAAGGCGGGGGTAGCTATTCAAAGCGCAAGAATCCTTAGGCTTTCAAACCGGGGAGTCCTGGATAAGAGTCCGGAGAGATTCATTTGTGCGGTATACCTAAAAAGGGCATTCCTTTGAAATACGGGGTGTCCTTTTTGTTTTGGTGGTTGCGAATAGAGGGATTCTACGGTACAATAGCTTCACCATGGTCATGCAGTTATTGGAAGATAAGTTTTACACCATTCTCTTCTTTGTCATTGGGATTATTATCTTTTTTGTAGGATTCATGCGTTTACGCAGGAAGAGGATAGTGGAAAATATCCCGACTTCCACGGTACGCGGGTTGGCACTGGGGTTGGTGGAACTGATCGGAAACGCAAGGGCGATCTCTAAAAGCGGTAAGCCGTTTATCGGCCCGGTAAGCGGGATTGAATGCGTATATTATCAATTTCAAGTTGAGCGCCTGGTTATTGCCGGGAAACGTAGCCATTGGGAGACGATTGTCGAGGGCAATAGCGAAGACCGTCCTTTTTGGTTTTATGATCAGACAGGAACGATCCCCGTATTTCCAAAGGGTGCGGAATTTGAATTAAGTATGGGGTTTGAGCATGTGCGTAGCGCAAGTAAACCTCTTGCCCCGTATCATCAGGCGTTTTTAGGCAGGTATCATCTTACGCGGTATCAGAATTCAACGCTTTTGTTTAGGGAGTGGCATATCCGCCAAGAGGCAGTGGTGTATGTTTTAGGTACCGCGAAAAAAAGCCATGATTTTATGGGAAATTATAAGAATGAGCTAATGCGCAGGATTGAGGCGCTGACCAAGGATAAAGATAGAATGGCAGAGGTCGATGTGAATAAAGACGGCCAAATAAGCGAACAGGAGTGGGATCGTGCGGTAGAAAGAATCGAGAAAGAACTTTTGGAGGAGAGCCTGGCTTCCAGTCAGAGCCAGGAAGGACATGATATTATTATTGCCCAGGGAGATGAAGAAAAGGTCTTTATGATCTCTAATTCCAACCAGAAGGAACTTCTGGGACAGCTTGCCTTTGAGGTGCAGGCAGGGATATTCGGCGGGCTTGGGTTAGCGGTATATACTTTTTGGTCGATAGTACAGTATCTGCGTAGCAGGTTTTAACCTTTTTTAAAAGGAGGAAGATTATGGGAATGGTTGCAGTTTTTTCAGTGCTGCTCATTGTTATAGGAGTGGTTATGTTATTCGTTTCCGTGTACAACGGGTTGATACGCCTTTCGCGCAATATCGAGAAGGCATGGGCAAATATTGACGTTTTGCTTAAGCAGCGTCATGATGAATTGCCTAAGCTTATAAAGGTGTGCGAAGGGTATATGCAGTACGAACGCTCAACCCTGGAGAAGATTACTGCTGCCAGGACCGCCTGTTTGCAGGCAAAGACCGTCGGAGAATCATCGCGCGCAGAAGGGGATTTGGCCAGCTCCTTAAAGACCCTTTTTGCCGTTGCCGAGAATTACCCTGATCTAAAGGCCAATCAGAATTTTATGCAGCTGCAAAACCGTATCAGCTATTTAGAGGGCCAGATCGCCGACCGCAGGGAATTTTACAACGATTCAGTGAATACCTATAATATCAGGATACAGCAGATTCCGGATATGTTTGTAGCGGGAATGTTGCATATGGTGTCCCGGGACCTCTTTAAAGCCGCAGAGGATGATAAGAAGGATGTGGAGATCAAGTTTGATCTGCCTAAGTGAATTGCCCGAAGGACTAATAGCATGAAAAAAGGAGTTTGTATGAAGAGGTTATTCTACTTGATTCTTTGTTTGTCGGTATGTGGATTAATGCCTTGTGCGTTTGCGCAAGAGAAAATAGTCTTGCCTTCACCGCGTACTGATTCCGGAAAGCCGCTTATGCAGGCATTCGCGCAGCGTGCCAGTCAGCGAAATTTTAGCAGCCGAGAGTTG
>JAHISH010000199.1 GCA_018818365.1 Candidatus Omnitrophota bacterium
AGGCAATACCTGCCTGAGGATCATGATTACTCACTCCTAAGGTGATCTCGGCAGCTTGCCGATCCTCGTACCCTTTTAGGGTACAAGGACGCACCACTTTGCGTCCTCCGATTACTCGGAGTTTGCCTCCTTTAGGTTCACTAAAGGATCCGCTCATAATTACTTGCGCGGATTTTTCTATCACTCGTTCTTTACTTACCTTACGATTAAAGCTTACCATATTTTTCGTATAGTTGCAAGTTTACCTACAGTACTTATAGAATACGCCAATTTGGCAATTTGTCCATTCTTATTACTTATTACTTCTCCTGCTAAAAATCTTTCTCTTTAAAACGTTACTACAATAACCGCTCTAGTATTCCTCCTCGAGGAACTTACTACAAGGGACGCCACTTTAACGTTTCCAGAAAAGAATACGGTCTTTTGCCTTTCTGGTGGATGCCGTTTCTCCCACACTCCAAACCCACTGCGCAGGAGTCGCATCTTCCTCATCGAGAGTAATCGTCCCGTCATTGTTCAAATCCAATCCACTCTTGACGTAAAAATAGTGATTCCCTGCACTTAGGTCAACACAATGGGCCTCATTCACGACTGACCATTCCGACCATGCGGTATTATCTATCCTATAGGTAAAGATACACCCTGGTTTTGAAGCCTCAAAGGTAAAGTCCGCAGAAGTCTCTGCGCTAACAATAGGAGGGCCAGAGGTGATCCGCGTATTAGGAGTAAGAAGCCGCAGCACAATATCGTCTTTACGGACTTCAGAAAGATTGCCCGCTAAGTCTTGGAATTTCACATACACGGTTTTGCTTCCGTCGACATCAGGCTGACCCAAAAGCCACTCATAGATGACCGGCGCATACACATACGGATGCGCTAACTCCGTATCGAAAACCCCGTCATTGGAGATATAGATATTCTTAACTTGGGTAGTCAAATCAGCTACATCGATAGCAAGGGAAACATAGGCAGAGTGTGTCGTCTCACTACCGCTATTTACCAAAATGCTGCCTTCGGGCGGATGGGTATCTACCAGGAAATCCCACGCCTTGAATACGCTGTTACCGACCGCATCAACGGCTTTGACCGCTACCGATATCTTTCCGTCAGGAAACGCAGCTTCAGGCCGATACTCAAGAAGCTGTTTTTGGAAATCATACGAAAACTCTACCGCATAATCATTGATAATAAGCGACGTTGCCACAAGGTCGACCCCTGAATCCTCATCAGCGAACATACCGCGTATATGAGGCCTGCTCTCGGCGATAATCTCCCCCGGCGCGGGACTTATATCACTCATCACAGGAAATTGCGTATCCACCCAGAGAGGAAATTCCAAAAGGCTATTCTCCTCAGGGGTATCATCGGAAGAGAACGCACGCACGTAAAAGGTGTGTCTACCGGAACGGATACTTCTCTCGGGAAATTGGTAATAGGGCTTGGTCACATCGATAGTGTGATCAGGGAGAGTATCAAGTGCGACCGAACAACCCACGACCAACTCCGGAGGCTGCCATAGAATGTTCCAATAGAAGTAAGGATCCGAGTCTTTCTGCCATGTTGACGCGGCGATTGAGTCGCCTAAGATATCCGTGCGAGCCTTCAGATTTGAGATTGCCCGCACACCCAGATTAGGGAAGGCAAGCATTATTACATAGATATGGCCTGCATAAAGCTCTTGTTTCTCTCCCACAGAGACGCTGAATGACGCAGCGCTATCTCCTACGGTTACGCCCAGCCCTTGCTGAGATGGGCCTATCACCATCCCCACCCCGCTTAAAAACGAAGCTCCGGAAACACGGTACTTATTGCCGGAGATCTCTTCCGCGTAAAGAGGCATCACAAGGATACTGTTTACCATAACCAATTGACAGCTTAACACAATCCCCATATATCTTTTGATATCGCGCATATCATCCTATAAATTACCTCTTCCAGAAGAGGATTTTATCTTCGGCACCTTCCCCCTCTGCCTGCGTCTGTACTGTCCAACTCCAATGCGCAGGAGTGGCATCCTCCTCATCAATCGTAATCTCTTCGTCGCCGTTTAAATCATAGGCACTCTTCACATAAAAATAGTGGTTGCCGCCGGCCAAACCACTTGTTTGTGCGGCCTGTTCTAGTCTCCACTCCGACCACTCGAGGTTATCAAATCTATAACTAAAAAGGCAATTCTCTTTTGTCGCCTCAAAGGTGAACTCCGCGGTAGTCTCTTGAGTGGAAGTCGAGGGACCTGAGATAATTCGCGTATCCGGAGTAAGCAGCCTCAACACAATATCATCTTTAATGGACGCCGAAAAATTCCCTGCTTCATCCTCAAATTTAAGATATACCGTCTTTTTCCCGTCTAAATCAGGCTCGTTCACCAGCCATCCGGTTATCACTGCCTTATAGGAGTACGGATGCTGCAGTTCTGTATCAAAAATACCATCATTTGAAATATACATGCTTTTAACCCCGGAAACACCGTCCTGCACATTAATAGCAATCGATACATACGCAGAGTGAGTGGTATCTTCTCCGTTATTAAGCAGTATGCTGCCGGCAGGCGGCTCGGTATCCACGACCACATCCCAGGCCTTGGCAATACTGTTGCCCATCACATCAAAAGCCTTTAAAAGAATAGAAACTTTTCCGTCTTGGTACGCAGACGCAGGCACATAGGTAAGCGTTTTGGTTTCAGGCATATACGTATACGCCACCTGCTGTTCATTAATGGTAAGCACTGTTGCGCCGATATCCAACCCGGAGTCCTGGTCATCCATCCCGCAACTTACCGTAAAGGTATTATTGGTAAGAACCTCTCCGGAAGCAGGCACAAGCTGCGATATGTTCGGCGGATCAGTATCAACCCATAATGCGAATTGCAAAAGGCTTTCAGGCTTAGCCATATTCCCGGGAACAAAAGGCAACACATAAAAGATATGTTCTCCCGAGCTAATACTTTCTGCGGGGAACTGGTAGACCGCATCCATCGTATCAATAGTTTCATCGGGATAGGTGTCAAGGGAAATAGAGAATCCGGTAATAAACGTCGCCGGTTCAATGATGATAAGCCAGTAAAAATACGGGTCATTATCTTTTTGCCAGGTTGCTTCCGGTATTGCCGGCCCTAAAATATCGGTCCGCGCCTTCAAACCAGAGATCAACTTCATCGCCCCGGGTTCAAGCCAAGGCGCAATCACATAGGTCTGCCCCACCCACATCGCCATTTGTGTTGATTGTGCCTCCTCCTCGACAGTTTCACCGGTCACTCCCGTGCCGTCGATAGTCCCGGAGTTGGTAATACCTCCCGCGGTAACCAGCCCTTCTCCTATCGAGGAAGTTTGCATGCTGTTTCCCGATGAAGAACTACTGCCGGATCCGCTAAAAAAAGTGATGCCGGAGATACGAAACGTAACGCTAGAAAGTTCAAATCCCCACACCGGAGTAACCGTCAATAAGATAACGCATACCGGAAGGAAGGATAATTTCCCATTTAAAAAACTGTTAAAAAACCCCCGAAGTATCCGCTCGGAGGTTTTAGAAATCTTTCCTTGGTTTTTGTACTCTCTCATTGGCTGACCGGTATGGTGAATACAAAATCCTTTACCGCTGGTTCGTCTTTAAATTTAAAACTGTACTTTACCATGCGCGGCAGTTTCGAAACAGTAACATTCCAGGTATCATACCAATTCTGGCCGTCACTATAGCTAAAACTGCACTCGCTTATTCCTTGGACACACGCTCCTTTGTACTGGTACGTAGCCGCATCAAAATCAGTGGGGCTCTGTATATAGTATACCATTTCCCCCGATCCTTGATCACAGGCGTAACGGGATTCTACTAAATCATTATCTTGGGTATAGATAAAAAAAAACTCTTCCTTCGTGCCAATAAACGGTATTGCGGAAACGCTTATCTTTGCGATAGAGGAAACCTCTTTACCTAAGCGTGACACACATACGCGCTCACGCTGACCTTTGCGCAAAAGATTGCCTCCCTCACGTAAAGAACGGAATACCCCCATTGAAATAGAAAGAACCATCCCCATTATAACCACAAAAATCGCCATTGCAACTAATAATTCGACCATGGTTAAACCGTTTCTTCTCATGCCTACCGCATCTCTTGTTTCTTGCGCACCACCAACGAGAGCGCCTTCCGTGCGTTTGCATCTGCAGGCCTTAACTGGAGCGATTTATTAAATTGCTCCATAGCCAAATCAAGTTCTTGTTGCGCTAAATAAATAAGCCCAAGATTATACTGCGATTCAAAGAGGCCGGGCTTGAAGGATATTGCGTTCTTATACATCTGGGCAGCTTCTATGAATCTTGATTGATGCTGATAGATATTGGCCAAATTATGATAGGCTTCCGCATAATCAGGTTTTAACTCGATTGCCCTCTTAAACGAGAATTCCGCACCCGCGCTATTGCCTTCCCTGGAGTAGACATCTCCCATATTATTGTGTGCGCGGGGCGAAACAGGAGAAACCTCTACTGTCTGCCTCCAGAACCGGCCAGGGGTCTTCCAATCTTCATTGCGTGAAACCGTGCGCACAGAATAGGACGCAATGACGAAAATACCTATCATGACAAGAATTTTTTTCTTTGCGGAAAGTTTCTTGGCCAGACGCTCATATCCGTACGCCCATAGCATACCCAATGATAAGACAGGGACATAAAGATACCTCTCCGCTACCAGCCAGCTGATCTGTACGGGACTATAGGTGGGGGCAAGAAAAATGATCAGAAGTACCAACGCAAAGAATAACCGCCTTGCCTTCCGAAACAGAAACGGCAACAAGACCAGACATACCCCTAACCCCACAAGCTCTAAATTAAGCGCCCACTGGGAGATTATCGCCGGTTCATGATACAGCGTAAGTTTCGCCGGGAAAAGAAGCAATCCGGCATGCGCGAAGAAAGAATACGCCATATTAAAGAGCGGATTTGCAAACCCCCCTCCTGTGTCTTGCGCAACTGACTGGATACGTTGCACTATCGAAAAATATGCGAGTAAAAGGCGCACTGCCGCAATCGAGATAAACGGGATCCACCATTTCCAGTGGCAACGCCAATCCTTTGAAAAAGAAACATCCGCCACTATCAAGAATACGGGGATATAGGGGGCGAGGGTAAATTGTTTGACGGAAAAGTATAGGAACAATAACAGGCTCGCCACATAATAACGCACCTTGAACGTATCCTCTAGTGCTTTACGGAAAAACAGATATACCCCCAGAAGAACTATCGCCAAGATCGGATACGGCCTACCAGAGATCCATGCCACCGCTTCCACATGTACCGGATGGACGGCAAAAACCGCCGCGCCTAAGAATGCGGCTTCAAGAAGGAACAAACTTTTAAGAAAAAGAAAGACCAGAATGGTACTTGCGGCATGCAACAGGGTGTTCGTGAGATGATATACGAAGGGATTATCTTGCCCAATCAGGTAATTAAGGGAACTTAAGACGGTATCCGGATAGAATAGGAACTTCAGAGGTTGTCGAATCGCGGGGTTATTAAGGATCCCCGGGATATCGTCGGAAATAAATTGATTGTGAAAAGAGTTGCTATAGACGAGGAAACAGAGCACCGCCAAGACCAGGCATATGGCCTTCTGGGATACTATAGCCTCAAGCTCTTTTTTCATCGCGATTCAATTTGAAATTATGCCAACCCTAATACGCGTATGAGTTCCTGCGGAGTGGTAA
>JAHISH010000200.1 GCA_018818365.1 Candidatus Omnitrophota bacterium
GTTCGGTAACAACGTATTGCATGGGCGTATCCTTTCTGGTTAGGGCTCTGTCAGGCCCGGGTTGATAAGCTTTCCAAACAGAAAGATACGCCTTTTTTAATTACTGTAAAGCTAATTTACACACAATTCAGTATACTACCTTGGGGGGAAGAACTATTGACGGAATCCCTTCTTATGGTATACTACTATTAGTCTGGTGGTTATTCTTTCTTCTGTTACGCCAAACTTTCAGGGGGGTGCTATGAAGAAATGTATGCTGTGGGTGATAGGATTGGGGTGTATAGTTTCCTTATCTTATGCGCAAAAAGAACCTTCTCCTGCGCAACAGGTGCCTGAGAATGTTGCGGTGAATGCTTCAATAACTTTGGATAATGTTGCGACGATTGATCCTAACGAGGATACCACGATAACCATTAAGGGAACTATTATTGATGCAAAGTGTGTTGCGTTGCATAAAGATGACATGGCGGAGTTCATTAAGACCCATACCAAAGAATGCGCGCTGAAAAGTATAGAAGCTCCGGGGCATTACATTTTTTCTGAAGGGATACTTTATTCGTTTGATTTCGGCTCGACGTTCCTTATACTTGATTTCCTCGCGGAGCAGTCTGGTTCTCTTCGCGTAATAGTAGAAGCAAAAAAAGCGGGCGAGTCATATAGCCTTATTTCTATCAAGAGTCAGGAGTAGGAGGTATTGGCTCCCCTCGCGGTAGGCAAAAAAAAGAAGCGCAAGGTTATTCTTCCTGTTATCCTGTTGGTGGTATTCCTCTTCGCCATCGGGATCTTATACCTCAACAATGTCTTTCTTCCTACCACTATAAAATCCCTCATTGTCTCAACCCTCCACCAACAGACTCAAAAAGAGATTACCATAGAATCCCTACGCTTTAACCTTTTAAAAGGTTTGATTATTCGTAACGTTACTATTTCCGACCAAGGCAATACGCTTCTCTTCTTTAAAGAAGCTTCCTGCGGGTTTCTCTTTAATTTCATCTTTAAGAAAGCCGTGATTATCCCTTCTGTCACCCTGCGCGAACTTCAGATATACGCGCAGCGCAGGAAGGACGGAACTTTCAATCTGTCGGATTTGTATGCCGGAGGCAAGACGACGCAGGCATCCGTTAAGAACGAATGGAGCGTAATTGTGCGGAAGGTTACTATTATCGACGGGAATGTGAGTTTTTACGACCAAACGTTCTCTCCTGTGTTTACTAAGAGCGCACAGCATATCAATGCCTTATTTTTCTTAAGCCTTCCTGCGCAGGTCAAGGGAAGATTATCGTGTGATTTCACCGGGGCTGTCCCTATGTCTTTCTCCGCATCGGGAGAGTATGATATGGTGAAGCGAGAATGGCAGGGGAAAGCTATGGTAAAGAATATATCCCCCCAGGAGTTCTCTTCTTATTATAATGCTTCAGGCATCAACGTCTCTGGCGGCACTGTCGATGCCGAATGTCTCTTGAAAGGTACTGCGGGCGGGATTGCCGGGACCATTACAAGCCAGCAAAAACAAGTTACCCTTAATAAGAATACAGTAACGGCGGCCTTTACTTCCCAGATAAAGAATACGTTTCAGTATGATTTCTCCGCGCAAAAAATGAAATCTTCAGGGATTTTGTCTATTACTGATGCGGGCATCTCGGGAATTCCTTTCGTGGAGAATATCGATAATATTACAGGAGAGGTTGCCTTTGACGAAAAGGGGATTTCTACAAAGGGGCTGACTGTTCAGGTAGCTGGATTTCTGTTAAAGGGGGCGGGGACGTTAACGAATTATACTGCGCCAAAGGTAACGATGGATATAAGCTCTGAACTTGACCTTGCCGCGGGACAAAAGCTGGCTAAAGAGAAATTTCAATTTGAACTGCCCGGTCAAATTACGGGGACAGGGGATCTTCAGGCGCATGTGGAGGCCGCATTTCCTTTGCGAAGGCTCCCGCGTTTTGAAGGGACCCTTGCGGTCGATAATGCAATCTTCCAGCTTACCAGCCCGCACGCGATATTTGAACAGATACGCGCAAAAATAGGTTTTAACCTCGCGCAATTACAGTGGGATGATGCCAGTTTCCGCTATCAGGGCACAACCTATATGACTAAAGGAGTGGTGACTCAATTCAAGAATCCCGTAGTTTTGCTTGATCTTTCTGCTGCGGATCTTGCCTTGCAAGCCAACGTTGCAGCGAAGAACAAATCCTTGAAGATAAATAGATGCGTCGGGCGTTACCTTAACTCAACGTTTTTTGTTTCGGGCACTATCGATACCAGTACCGTCGCGCGACCGCATAGCGTCTTAAGCGGGAGGATGAAGGTTTCCTTAGAGGATTTGCGTAAACCATTGGGAACCGCTATCCCGCAGCTGCAACAGCTACAGGCACAAGGGATAGTCTCTGCGGGTTTCAAGGTCGATGGCAATCTTGGTGATTTTCGTTCTTGTTCGATAGACGCAAACCTTTCTTCTCCCTCGGTATCTATCTATGGGCTTAAAGCGAATGCGCTCCAGGCAAATTATACCCAAGAAGCGGGTGTCATCGCACTTTCTCCCGTTACTATGGGGTTCTACGCGGGGACGATAAATGGTCTATTTAAAATGAACTTAAATTCGGAGAATCTTCCTTACGCGGCGGAGTTTGCCGCTGACAATGTGCAGATTGATAAGCTCAAACTCGATACTCCCGGGAGAGAACAGGAGTTGGCGGGTACCATTAGGGGAGAGGTAAAGATTAACGGGTTTGGCAGTGCCCTCGAAAAGATGACGGGAGCAGGGAAAATATTTATCACCGGAGGAAAACTCTGGCAGCTGAATCTATTTAAGGGGCTAGGGCAATTGATCTTTGCGAAGGATTTTGCCAATATTATCTTTGAAGAAGGCTCATGCGCGTTTACGGTTAAGGACAAATTTGTTTTTTCAGATAACGTAAAACTCAAAAGTAATATCACCAATCTTGAGGGGAAGGTGAAAATCGGATTTGATACTACTATTGAAGCCGCGCTTAATGTAGAGGTGCTTGACCAGATGGCTCCGCAGACCGGGACCTTTAAGGATATCACCACTGCGATTGTGGGACAGGCAGGAACGTTCGGGGTGATCAAGATCGCCGGCACTCTTTCACAACCGAAATATAAATTCCAGACCGCCGTGGTCGATATTATCAAAGGCATTACCGATGTTATATTCGGCTCCACGCAGTAATATTTCATATTGACAAGCCCTCGCGCGGGCGATAGTATAACAAGAAAAAACAAGGAGGGGATGTGCCAGGAGGAAGAAGAGGGAGCAGGAGGTGTGTGGTTTCTTTAACTCTTCTTTTTTTTTCGCTGTCCTGCGTCGCTATTGCCCAGGAAATGGAAGAAGGCTGGATTGTTGACTCCTATTTTCGACACATGCCCAGTAGTAAAATAAAAGAAGGATCGGGAAGAATCGAGGTAATGGAGGTTTCCAGCGGAGTAGCGTATAGTTTTAAGGCCTTTGCGCAATTTCCGGTTGAGGTCTCTTTAGAAAATAATTATATCTCTCTTGAAGATTCCATACATATGGAGCTGCCTGCGCATTTGGTCAGTCTCAAGGCAGGGATTGAAACCACGCTTCCTTTCTTAGGCCTTGATAGTACGTATCTGCGTTTTGGAGTAATCCCTGGGGTTTATGGGGACGATTGGAACTTTGATACTTCTGATTTCCGTATCAGTGCGCAGACGTATGCAATCTACATTCCTGATGAACAATGGACTTTTATACTCGGAGTAGGAATATCCTCTGATAGCGATCCGGAGTGTTATCCTATTGGCGGGTTAATCTATACACCTAATGACCGTTTGATAGTACGTCTGGTGCCGGATCGGCCGGGGATTTCTTACCGCCTTAACGACAAACTCACGGTTTTTACCGAAGGTGGCTGGAGTAGGACTGAATACGATGTCAAAGAGGCCACCCATAAGAAGGCTGCCTTGAATTATA
>JAHISH010000201.1 GCA_018818365.1 Candidatus Omnitrophota bacterium
CCTGATAAGAACACCGTTAAGCTCAAACTTATTGACGGGACTTCTGACGAACCAGACCCGCAGGCACCGACCAATTTTTATAAGTTGAATTTTAAGAATTATTTCATGAGCCTGAACTTAGCGAACACCCAAGATACAAATAAGATGGAGAAGAAGACCAAAGAGATGACCATCAAAGAATTAAATGCCGAAATCAAGAAACTAAAAAGCGAGAATATCGACCCTTCCCCGCTGGTAACTGAAATAAACGAAAAAATCAGCCTTGCATTCTCCTGTTTTGTCTTTATGCTCATCGGAACCGCGCTTGCCCTCGTCACCCGCAGAAGGGAAAAATCCATAAATATCGGAATCTCAATATTGATCATCACCATCTACTATCCTCTCCTGATCGGATGCGAGGCATTAGGCATGCAGGGAGTTATCCGGCCCGCAATTGCCTTATGGATACCCAATATCCTCTTCGGCGTAACCGGAACGATACTGCTGACGAAAGTATGCGCATCCTAGACCGCTATATCTTCAAATCTCTAATCTCGATATTCCTCTCTTGCATATTCACTTTCCTTTTTATGTATGTCATGATCGATATCCTCTCCCATTTGGAGGATATTCTTAAACACCAGGTGCACTGGGGATTGCTGGGCCAATATTATCTTTTGAACCTGCCCATTATGTTTGTCCAGGTCGCGCCGTTTGGATGCCTTTTAGCAACCCTTTATGCGTTCGGCAAACTCAATCACGACAACGAAATCATCGCGATGCGCGCATCAGGATTAAGTGTAATGCAAATCACCAAGACTGCCGTAGTCTTGGGATGCGTCGTCAGCGTGTTGATCTTCTGGATAAACGACCGTTTTGTCCCCCAGGCCCTTACGCGCACTGAGAAAATTAAGATTCAGATGGAGGAAGGCAAAAAAAACAAGGAGAATAAACAGGAGGTCATTGACAACCTCTCCATGTACGGCCATCACAACCGGCTCTTCTTCATCAGCAAATTCAACCTTACTACCCAAACTATGTACGGCATCGTGATCCTCCAGCATGATGAGAACCAAAACCCAATTATGAAAATAATCGCCAACCGCGCGGAGTTTGACGGAAACGTCTGGCACTCCTTTGAAACAATCAGTTATAAATTAGATGTGGAAGGCCAGGTAATCGGGCAGCCTGCGTACACAGAGAAAGGGATTTTGGATATTACCGAGACGCCGGCTGATTTTCTCGTACAGTTACGCCGCCCTGACTCCATGAGCATTTCGCAGCTGAAGGACTACCTTAAAAAATTAAGAAAAAGCGGGGCAAGTTCCGTGGTACGAAACTTAAAAATAGACTTTTACCAGCGTTTCACTTCTCCGTTTACCAGTTTAGTCATTGTCCTCTTAGGGATTCCGTTCTCACTTCGGATGAGAAAACGCGCCACGGGGCTTTCTTCGATCGGCCTTTCGATTATGGTGGGATTCTTGTATTATATCGTGGATGCAATCAGTATCGCGATAGGAAAAGGCGGGGCCCTGCCTCCGTTTCTTGCGGCCTCATTAAGCCATTTTCTCGGGCTCATCTATAGCACCTATCTTATCCGCCGTCTTCCTTAATTGGTATAGATGCGAGGAATACGGCTTCCTAACCCACAGACAATCTCGTAAGGAATCGTTCCGGAGAGCTCGGCCAACTCTTCGGTAGTAATAACCTTATTCTTTTGCCTGCCGATAAGCACAACTTCTTCTCCGACTTCTACCGGCATCGTGCCCACATCAACCATCATCTGGTCCATGCATATTCTTCCGCAGACCGTAAAACGCGTACCCTTAATGAGCACGGGTGCTTGATTCGACAGGTTACGAGGGTACCCATCTCCGTAGCCGATAGGAAGCGTGACAATAGTGGTGTTTTTCCTCGTCACATACGCATGCCCGTAACTTATCCCGTATCCACGGGGAACCTTTTTGACAAAGATGACCTTTGTCTTTAATCCTAATACGGGTTTCAGCGGTATGGAAATATCTTTACGGGGCTTCA
>JAHISH010000202.1 GCA_018818365.1 Candidatus Omnitrophota bacterium
CCTCGTATCGCATCCCGCCGTTACGCATCGTGGGAGAGAAACTTTTCTTGCGTATTAAAGCCTTTCTGTTGGAGGCAGCGCCGGTAGTGCTTGTCGGCGTCTTCGTGGTAAATATCCTTTTTTACTTCAGACTTTTTGATAATTTCACCAATATTTTCTCTCCTGTGATGGTAGGGTTATTTGGCCTTCCGAAGGAAGCAATTGTGGCGCTCACGGTAGGTTTTTTTAGAAAAGAGGTGGCGGCGGGGATGCTTGTCCCGCTTGCATTGAGTGCCAAACAATTATTTATTGCGGCAGTACTTTTATCGATTTCTTTCCCGTGTATTGCCACGTTTGTGATCATTTTTAAGGAGTTAGGATTAAAGAATCTTATTAAATCGACGGTGATTATGATGATTACCGGTATTGTAATCGGGTCCCTCCTTAATCTCTTGATAATTCGCTAATGATGAAGGCCATCATATTGCTCTCCGGAGGCTTAGATAGCACCCTTGCCGCACGCCTTATGCAGGATCTGGGGATTGAATTGATCGCGTTAAATGCGATCAGCCCCTTTTGCACCTGTACCCATGCTTCCGCGCAAGGAAAGAGCTGTGGGGCATCTACCGCTGCGGAGCAACTTCACCTTCCCTTACGCACCGTTAATGTCGCTGAGGAGTTTCTCCCGATTGTAAAGGATCCTCCTCATGGCTATGGATCGCATATGAATCCTTGTATCGATTGCCGTATCCTTCTTTTCAAAAAAGCCAAGGAGCTTATGGAGAAGGAGAATGCTGCGTTTATCATTACCGGAGAGGTCGTCGGACAGCGGCCGATGTCGCAAAAGCGTCATACTATGCAGCATATTGAGAGAAGCGCGGGATTAGAAGGATGGGTAGTGCGTCCTCTTTCCGCCGGAGTGCTTAAACCGACGATTCCCGAACAACGAGGATGGATCCCGAGGGATAAACTACTGGGTCTTAACGGGAGGGGCAGGAGAGAGCAGTTTAATTTAGCGGCTGACTTCGGGATCAATGATTATCCTTGTCCCAGCGGCGGATGTCTTTTGACTGACCCGGGGTATAGCCGGAGAGTCAAGGATCTTATCCAGCACCACGAATTCAATCGTGAGAATATTACACTTTTGAGATTAGGAAGACACTTCAGGGTTGCTTCTGACGCGAAGATTGTAGTAGGAAGGGACCAAAAAGAAGGAGATGCTCTTTTGAAGTTAGCCCGATCCGGGGACTTTGTCTTTATGCCTTGTGCGGAATTAGCGGGGGCAACGATGCTGGGAAGAGGAGTCTTTAGTGACGTGTTGATTGAAATTGCCTTGCGCATCAATGCCTGCTATTGCGACCTCAATGGAAATACTGCTGCGGGACTGGTATATTTTGAAGTGGGCAAGGAAAAGAAGAGCGTGCAGGCGGTGCCTTTGGAAAAAGAAAGGCTGGAGAGTATGCGGGTATGAAGGAAGCGCGGTTGTATCGCAGTAGAGATGATGGTGCGGTAGAATGTATTCTCTGTAACCACCGTTGCCTGATCGCCGATGAACAATTCGGCTTCTGCGGCATAAGGAAGAATGTGCGCGGCGTGCTTTATACGCATGCCTATGGGAATTTGGTTGCTGCCCATGTGGATCCTATAGAAAAAAAACCGTTGTATCACTTTTTACCCGGGAGCAAGAGTTTTTCTATCGCTACCGCAGGGTGTAACTTTCGTTGCGGGTTCTGTCAGAATTGGGAGATCTCTCAACGCTCGTTTCGCGATTGCCGCGAATCTCTGCGTGAAAAGACTTCTCCTGCGCAGATTGTAGAAGAGGCCCTTCGTCATAGATGCAAAAGCATCTCCTATACCTATACCGAACCTACCGTATTCTTTGAATATGCGTTAGAGACGGCCATCCTTGCGCGGGAGGAGGGGATTGCGAATATCTTTGTCACCAACGGCTACATGACCAGCGAGGCACTGGAGACGATAAGGCCTTATCTGGATGCGGCAAACGTGGACCTGAAATTTTTCAATGATGATTCCTATCAAAGGATCTGTAAGGCCCACCTTGCGCCGGTTTTAGAATCAATCCGTCTGATGCATGCGATGGGGATATGGGTGGAAGTGACGACGCTGGTGATTCCTTCTGAGAATGACTCGCCGGATGAATTAAAGGGGATTGCTGATTTTATTGCCGGTCTCGATAAGAATATCCCTTGGCATGTAGCTGCGTTCCATCCGGATTACCGGTTCCAGTCCTATTCTTCTACGTGCGCAGATTCGCTGAAGATGGCGCTGTCTATAGGAGCCGATGCAGGATTAGCCTTTGTGTATGCGGGGAATGTGCGTGGGTTCGGAAGCGATACAGAGTGTCCTTCCTGCAAGAGAATAGTGATTCGTCGCGAAGTTTTTGATATTCTGGAGTATACTATAAAAGATCAAAAGTGCGTTTCTTGCGCACAGAAGGTTCCGGGGGTCTTTGCGGCATGACGAAGAGTAAGAAGGCGTTGCTTATTATTGATATGCAGAACGATTTCTGCCCGGGAGGCGCGCTGGGAGTGCCGCAGGGGGATTCGATTGTTCCGGTACTTAATCGGTATCTTAAGGCCTTCGCAAAGAAAAAACTTCCTATCTTTGCGTCGAGGGATTGGCATCCGGTTAAGACTTCACACTTTAGGGATTTTGGAGGGCCGTGGCCGGCACACGGTATCCAGAAGACCAGAGGAGCGGCGTTTCATCTTGAGCTCAAGCTTTCCCCCGAAGTCATCCTGCTCTATAAAGGCATGGATCCTCAGAAGGATAGTTATTCGGTATTTCAGGCGGAGGATTCCCGCGGCGTGGGGTTTCTTCGGCTTCTGAATATGCGCGGTGTCAAGGAACTCTATGTGGGGGGGCTGGCTACCGATTACTGTGTAAAGGCGACAGTGCTTGACGCATGCAGACACGCATATAAAGTAAAACTTCTGGTTGATGCGGTCAAGGGAGTAAATCTTAAGCCCCAAGCCTCCGAAGACGCGATAAAAAAGATGGTCAAGGCCGGTGCGAAGAAAATAACCATTAAGGAGGTAAAAGTAAAGCTATGAAACTCGATGATATTATTATTTCCAAAGCAATAATCGAGTCATATAAAGATAAACTCATTAACGCGATGGAAGTCGATGTCGCTATCGTGGGAGCAGGGCCTGCGGGAATGGTCTGTGCGTACTATCTTGCACGCGCCGGAAAGAAAGTAGCGCTCTTTGAAAGGAAACTATCTGTCGGCGGAGGCATGTGGGGCGGCGGGATAATGTTTAACCAAATTGTCGTGCAGGAGAAGGCCAAAAAGATATTAGACGCCTTCGGTATTCGCAGTAGAAAGTATTCCCCAGGGTATTATCTTGCTGATTCAATCGAGGCGGTCGCCTGTCTTTGTGCGGGAGCCGTAAAAGAAGATACGATGATATTTAATCTCTTAAGCGCCGAAGACGTGATGATTCGAAAGAACCGGATATGCGGGCTGGTCTTAAACTGGACCGCAGTAGAGATGGCGCATCTCCATGTCGATCCAATTACGATGCGTGCGCGTTTTGTGGTAGACGCCACGGGCCACGCCGCAGAAGTAGTGCATATTGCCGAGAGAAAATCCGGGTTGAGGCTTAAGACTAAAACCGGTAGGATCGTGGGAGAGCAGTCTATGTGGGCAGAGGTTGGAGAAGAGACGATCGTGAAGAACTCTAAAGAAGTCGCTACCGGTCTCTATGTCTGCGGGATGTGCGCGAATGCAGTCTTTGGCGGCCCTCGTATGGGGCCGATATTCGGAGGGATGTTACTTTCAGGGAAAAAAGTAGCCGAGGATCTTTTAAAAAGACTATAGGAATTCTCGCTGCGCAGAGCACTTCTTCCCGCGCGGGTAACCCCCTTGACAAAAATAATAATTTTTGTATATTTATATTGAGACTGTTACGAAAACATTTTTGTCTTCAGTCTCATCTCGAGGAGAGTTTAGTCTCGACGAGGGTGAAGTTCCCCAGAGAGGATGTCGGGACTATCGCGATAAGAAAGGGTTTCTTATATCGAAAAAGGAGGATGCGATGGTATTTACGATCCATGAAATTGAAGAGCGAGTAAAGCAAGAGAGCGTTTTTGTCAATAGCCTGCGTGCCGAAATCCACAAAGTAATTGTGGGGCAGGAGTATTTAATCGAACGCCTCTTGGTGGGATTGTTAGCCAATGGGCATATACTGGTGGAAGGAGTCCCTGGCCTGGCCAAGACCCTTTCTATTAAGACCCTTTCGCAAGCATTAAATACCAAGTTCCAACGCATCCAATTCACTCCTGATCTTTTACCCGCCGACTTGATCGGGACGCTTATCTATAATCCTAAAGAAGGAGTGTTTACCACTAAGAAGGGCCCGATCTTCGCGAATATCATCTTAGCCGATGAAATCAACCGTGCTCCGGCAAAAGTGCAGAGCGCGCTTTTAGAGGCAATGCAGGAGCGGCAAGTTACTATCGGTGAAAATACCTATGCGTTAGACGAGCCATTTTTAGTCATGGCTACGCAGAATCCTATAGAACAAGAGGGGACCTATCCTCTCCCGGAGGCGCAGGTGGATAGGTTCATGTTAAAAGTTACTATCACCTACCCCTCTTTTGACGAGGAGCAGAGGATACTCAAACGCATGAGCGTCACCAATAAGAAGATCGAAGTCAACCGTGTGGTTTCACCCGCAGATATCCTAAAGGCGCGTACGGTTGTCGATGAGATATATATGGATGAGAAATTGGAAAAATACATCCTGGATATTGTTTTTGCGACGCGCGATCCTAAGAAATATAAACTCGATGAGTTAACCTCGCTTATCCAATACGGCGCATCCCCCCGCGCCACGATTTACCTTACCCTTGCCGCGAAGGCCTTTGCCTTTATTCAAGGCAGAGGGTACGTTACGCCGCAAGACGTCAAATCCATCGGGCCCG
>JAHISH010000203.1 GCA_018818365.1 Candidatus Omnitrophota bacterium
TCCTTTGGTGCCGTAGAATTTATGCGCGGAAAGCGACAATAAATCAACGTTAAGCTCATCGACATTAACCGGGATATGCCCAATAGTCTGTACGGCATCGGTATGGAAATAAATCCCCTTTTCTCTGGCAAGCGCACCGATCTCGGCAATCGGTTGAATCGCGCCGATCTCATTATTGGCATGCATCACCGAGATAAGAATGGTCTTATCCGTAATCGCCTTCTTGACGTCATCGGGAGAAACAATCCCCTCTTTATCCACCGGCACATAAGAAACCTTGAAACCTTTCTTCTCTAAGAGCCTACAGGGCTCACTGATGGCATGGTGTTCTATCGCAGAGGTAATAATATGGTTGCCTTTTTTCTCCAGTGCCCCGGCAACCCCTTGGATCGCAAAGTTATCTGATTCCGTCCCCCCTGAAGTAAAGATTATCTCTTCGGGTTTGGCACCGATACACTGCGCTAACGTCTCCCGACTGGCCTCAAGGGCCTTCTTTGCTTCCTGGCCGAAGGAGTGGATACTGGATGCGTTCCCGAATCTATCGAAAAAATATGGCTCCATCGCCTTGACCACCTGCGGGTCGCACGGCGTTGTTGCCGCATAATCTAGGTATACTCTTTTCATTCTCTCTTTCTCTTTAGTACCTCATTCATGCTGCCGCTACGCAACCCCTGCAAATCCAGGGTGACATAATTATACCCCATACGCTTAAGCCTGTCGACTATCCTGGCGCGCTTTCTGATAAACGCAGGGATATCATTCTGTGGCACTTCAATACGGCAGAGGCCGTTATAGTCTCTTACGCGCACCTCTGAAAAGCCATTCTCCTTCAAATACCTCTCTGCGTTATTCACCTTCGAAAGAAGCCCCGCAGAAATCCTGGTGCCGTAGGGGATCCGCGAAGCCAAACAGGCAAGGCTGGGCTTGTTCCAAGTAGAAAGTCTCAACTGCTTACTTGCTCGGCGAATTTCTTCTTTGCTAAACCCTGCTTCCTGCAAAGGAGAGCGTACCTTTAATTCTATTTTTGCCTTTGTCCCCGGGCGAAAATCTGATCTATCAGAGATAGTGCTGGCATCGGCTACTGTATGGAACCTTTGTCTACGGGCTATGGCTCTTAACTTAGTGAAGAGCTCCTTCTTGCAATAATAACAACGTTGAATCGGATTCCGGGAAAAATTGCGGTCGCTTAATTCATGGGTCCGGATCACTTTATGGGCGACCCCGATACTGCGGGCAATCTTTCTGGCCAACACAAGCTCCTCCTGAGGATACGTCTCAGAGAGTGCCGTCACCGCAAGAAGCCTATTCTTTGGCAGCACCTGTGAAGCTGCTTTCAAAAGAAACGTACTATCCACCCCACCGGAAAAAGCAAGCACGCAGGAATGATAGTTTAAAATCTCACGCTTTAATTTAGTTAACTTTCCTGTAAGAGACATGGGAGAAAATGCGGGAGGAATGATTAACCTAGAGCGCCACTACCTCTTTTACTTCCGGGACTTCTTTTTTCAGAATCTTCTCGATTCCCATCTTTAGGGTCATCTGGCTCATCGGGCAACAACCGCAAGTCCCGGTAAGCTTCAGCTTCACTACCCCGTCACTGGTTACTTCTACCAAATCCACATTGCCGCCGTCAGCGGCTAACATGGGCCGTACCTTTTCCAAAGCCTTCTCGACTCTTTCTCTCATATGCACGCTCCTTTCATAGAATTAGTATAGCACACCGCAAGATGGTACGGCTATTATTTTTTAAGATACTCCTCAAATCTCGTCCAGAAGGGGTCAACTTTGGGATGCGCCAGGGGAAAGCAGGAAGTACCATGGTGCACCCATAATCCTTCTTTGGCTGCCGCTGCTTCTCCACAGATTGATGCAGAGATTCCTTCATCCTCTAATGCCCGCACTACCTTTTTTGCGTTCTTCTTATTCACGCTCGCCAAGAGAGTCCCCTCGCTAATCGAACGGAAAGGATCAATGGCAAAACACTCACAGGTCTTTTTAACTTCCTCTTGGAGAATCATCTGGTCCAGATAGATATGCAACCCGATCCTACTATGTGTCGCCATCTCAA
>JAHISH010000204.1 GCA_018818365.1 Candidatus Omnitrophota bacterium
CCGTCAATCTTATCGGTATCAATAACCGCGACCTGCATACGCTTGCGGTAGACTTCAAGACGACGGAGACTTTATTCCCCCTTGTCCCCAAAGGAAAAACGGTTGTCGTTGAGAGCGGTATTAAAACCCATCAGGATGTCCTCTTCTTAAAGATATTGGGCGCCAGTGCCGTCTTGGTCGGCGAGGCCTTTATGGATGCGCCCGATATTAAGAAAAAGGTCGAAGAGCTCATGGGGTGGTAGTCAGCAAATACAGACACAATCAGCCCTTTGCGATATTCAAGCTGCACAATTTTGCTTCCGCGTGCGGTAATTTTTCGCCGTGCACGTCGGTTTACGGCTCACTTATCGGAGATACTTACGTTCTAAAGAAATCCTTTGTTCGCCGTAATCCTTTGTGCACGCAAAGAAATCTATCTATGTGCCGAAAAATTCCTAATGCACGCTCCCGCAAAGATTGTGCATTTTTATTAAGAGAGTGCATGCGTTTGTATTTAGTAATGAAGGGAAAGGTCTGTGGTTAAGGTAAAAGTGTGCGGTATTACCAATCTTGAGGATGCGCGTGCGGCAATTGAGGCCGGCGCCGATGCCCTCGGGTTTGTTTTTTATCGAAAGAGCCCCCGTTATATATCTGCCGTTAGTGCGCGTATAATAATCAGAAAACTTCCTGCACGAATAGAAAAAGTCGGTGTTTTCGTCGATGCTCCCGAGAAGAGGATAAAGAAGATCGTTTCTTCCTGCGGCCTCTCAATGGTGCAATTCCACGGCCATGAGTCAGCGCAATTCTGCCGTCGTTTTCCTTCCTATAAGATCATTAAGGCATTTGGCGTGAAAGATTCTGTCGATTGGACGGGTATCTGCCGATATAAGACGTACGCGTATCTATTTGATACTTATGCTGCGCGAAAGAAGGGAGGCACGGGAAGATCCTTCAAATGGAAGCTTCTTAAGAATAGGCTGCAATCGAAGGTTTTGATTTTCCTCTCCGGAGGGCTTACTGCCAATAACGTATCCTCTGCCATAGGCCTGGTCCGCCCTGATTGGGTCGATGCCTCCACTTCCCTTGAACTATCCCCCGGCAAAAAAGATCCCCGCAAAATAAACGCCTTTATCAAAGCCGCCCAAAGATGATAATGGGAAACGAGATATTTCCTGTTTCTTGAAAAAACCATTGACTATTCTCTTCAATCCAATATAATAGACTTAAGTCTAATTTATTGGACTAACTAAAAGAAAGAGCATGAAAAAGAAAAACGGGAATAATCTATTTAGCAGCACAAATACCCAGAAGATACTTTCTTTTCTGGTCGATAATCCCTCAAAAGAGTTCCTGGCTAAGGAAATCCAAAAGGCTGCTGCGATAAGCAAAGCGGGGGTCTATGTTGCCATTCTTGAGCTGGTAAAACAAGGATTAGTGTTTAAGAAGGGCAAGGGAAGATCGCTTCTGTATTCCCTTAATTATGAAGAACCTCTCATAAAGCAGTTTAAAGCGTTTAAAAATGTCCTTCTTTTACGTACTGTTCTATCAAAACTAAAAAATGTATCCAAAAAGATAATTCTATACGGAAGCGCCAGTCGGGGAGAAGATACAGGGGGAAGTGATATTGACCTGTTTATAGTCTCCCGAGAACCACTGGTAGTAAAAGAGATACTCGCTTCGTTAAAAACAAAACGCAAACTCCAAGCCGTAGTAAAAACGCCAACCGGTATTGCTGAGTTTAAAATAAAGGAACACGTTTATTGGGAAGAGGTTGCGAGGGGTATTGTACTCTGGGAGGAAAAGGAATGAGCCAGCCGTACCAGGATTGCCTTAAAAAAGGAAAAATTAAGCCATTTTCGAGAGGCAAAGCACTTGTTGCAAAGGAACTTGAGACCGCCGCCTCTGATTTAGAGCGAGCAAAAAAGACCTATGCAGATGGCGACTATAAATGGGCGACTATTCAAGTTTATTATGCGATGTTTCATAGTGCGCGTGCCTTGTTGTATGCCAAAAACCTGCGGGAGCATAGTCATTTCTGCCTAATTGCAGCTATTAAAGAATTATACGTAGCGAATAAGCAGTTATCAGTGAATTTACTTGAAGCATTGCAAGAAGCCAAGGATTTAAGAGAAGAGGCAGATTATTACCACAGATGGTCTAAGCAGGGCTGTGAAAAACTGCGTAAATCCGCACAGGAGTTCTTATCCAAAGCAAAAGAATTGGCAGTTGTTTCAAGGGTTTAAAACGTTCTAACAGCAATTCCGGGACACAATACTTAATTCAAATCCGCCAAAAGCCGCATCTCTCGATTAAGTCAACAGGCCAGACGTTTTTACGCCTACCTTGGGGAAAAGGAAAATTCAAAAAATACGCCCTTTTATTGGAAATATCCATAGACAACAGGGCCTGGCAAGGCTTGGGATTTCGAGGGACGTAAAGGATGCCGAGCGGGCACGGTTCACCCGCTATACACAAGTCCGTGAGAGCGAGGCATCCGATCCGAGCGAAGCCCCGCCTCGCAGGGGCGGGGAGAGCGTTCCCGAGAAACACAAGCTTTGAAAGGCCCCACTGATTCGCAAGTTACACACAATTGCGTGAACTACTCCCCCCAGACGATTCTCCTTTACATATCTTGAAGCTTTTATTACAATAAAGAAGTCAGATTGAATCACTAGTACCGCGCCTATGTTTAAAAAAGACTCACTCTTAATCGGTCAGTACCTTATTGAAGAAGGTATGGTGACTTCGACGCAGCTGGATGTAGCGTTACGCGAGCAGAAGAAACGCGGCGATTTTATCTGTACGACCATTGTCAAGCTCGGCTTTGCCTCCGAGCAGAATATCTTCAAAGCCCTTGCCCGGCACCTCAATATCCCTTTTGTAAGCCTCAAAGACCGCGTGATCGCGCCGGAAATCATCCAGAAGGTCCCCGCGAAATTTGTCAGCCACTATACGATTATCCCTTTAGAGATGCAGGGTAATGTCTTGCGCATCGCGACCACCAATCCCCTTGATATCCGTATTCTAGACGATCTGCGGTTGCTCTTGGAGATTGAAGTAAAGGGGGTATTGGCTTGTGAGTCGGAGATCACCGATGCCATCCGTCGGTACTATGGAGTTGGCGCGGATACCTTAGAGAAGATTGTTGCGGAGAAGACTGAGTTCGATGATTTGAAGACCGTGGGATCAGAGGTCCAGGATATCGAGACGATGGCGGAGGATGCATCGATTATCAGATTCGTTAATCAGATCCTCGCGGAGGCGATTAAGGAACGCGCCACCGACATTCATCTTGAGCCTTTTCAGGATGAGCTGCGCACGCGTTTCCGTATTGACGGGGTTTTATATGAGATCAATATCCCCGATACGATCAAATATTTTCATCCTGCCATCGTCTCTCGTGTGAAGATTATGGCGGGGTTAAATATCGCAGAACGAAGGCTCCCTCAGGACGGGCGAATAAAGATCAAAGTCCAGGAACAGGAGCTTGACTTGCGCGTCTCCACGATTCCGACGGTCTTCGGAGAGTCGGTCGGCATCAGGATCTTAAGCGCCAGTACCTTTCTTACCCTGGAGCAGTTGGGCTTAAATCCGCAAGATTTAAAGATACTGGAGGCGATTATTACCAAGCCCCATGGCATTATCTTCGTCAACGGCCCTACCGGTTCCGGAAAATCAACGACTCTTTACGCGAGCCTGGCGCGTATAAATAGCGATGCGGTCAAGATCATTACCATCGAAGATCCCGTTGAGTATCAGTTGCGCGGGGTCAACCAGATGCAGGTGCTTCCTCAAATAGGTTTTACGTTTGCCAATGCCTTGCGGCATATCTTGCGCCACGATCCCGACGTGATTATGGTCGGGGAGGTGCGTGACCATGAGACTGCGGAGATCGCTATCCGTGCCGCCCTGACCGGGCATCTGGTCTTCTCTACTCTCCATACCAACGATGCGGCAGGGGCC
>JAHISH010000205.1 GCA_018818365.1 Candidatus Omnitrophota bacterium
AAAAAACAATAAAATCCTAATATTATGACTCTCTTAGGCAAGGCGAATGCATTTTTGATTAAACGCTGGTTCCCGCAATAAGCTGGTGGGCCTTCCCCGGCGGAATACGTGAGGCAAGGTGTTCGTAAGGTTTAATATGTTTAAGAGGGGTTTCTTGGGCCAGATTCTCCCAGGTGAGAGGGGGAATCTCCAAAAAGTTTTCAACTCCTTCCACAATACGAGGTAAGACCGGTTTTAACATTCCTGCCAGTATCACTAATCCCTGCAACCCGGCAGTGCATACCGCCGTAGCCCTTGCGGTATCGGTCAACACTCTCTCCCATGGTGCCGCATCGTTTATATACTTATTGACTTTATCCGCCAGTAACATTATTTCCCGCATTGCTTTATTATATTCGAGGGTTTCATAATACTCTGCGATTACAGGCAGCGCGCTGCGGATTTCCTCAATCATCAAGGATCCTGCTGCGTCCGGCTGCGAAAGCTCGTGAGAGAGCTTTTCATTGACGATCTTTCCTAGCCGGCTTCCGATATTTATCACTTTCCCCAATACGTCTGAATTTATACGTACCGTAAAGTCATCAAGATTCAGGTCTAAGTCGTCTAACCCCGGTCCTAGTTTTGCCGCATAATAATAACGTAGGAACTCCGGGTCAAGATGAGCCAGATAATCAGAGGCGTTAATGAATGTGCCGCGGCTCTTCGACATCTTTTCTCCGTTAATGGTCAGAAAGCCGTGCACGTTGACACGGGTGGGCGTTGAGAACCCGGAGACCAAGAGCATTGCCGGCCAGAAGAGGGTATGGAAATAAAGGATATCTTTACCGATGAAATGATGTATTTCAAAGGTATTGCCGTGCCAAATTTGGTCAAAGTCATGACCGTGAGTGCGGCACCAATGTTTTGTCGTAGCGATATACCCGATAGGCGCATCCAGCCATACGTAGAAATATTTATCTTTTGTGCCGGGGATGCGGAATCCGAAGTAAGGCGCATCGCGGGATATATCCCAGTCCTTGATGCCTTGCGTAAACCATTCCTGAAGCTTGTTCTGTACTTCAGGACGTATATGCCCGGCAGAGGTCCATTTTTTTAGTTCTTCGGTAAACGCGGAGAGTTTGAAATAATGGTGGACCGAGCTGCGAAGCTTCGGTTTCGTCCCGCAAATGGCACAATACGGTTCACCGAGGCGCGTGGGTTCGTAAATGGCAGAGCAGGCTTCACAGGAATCTCCGTATTGTTCCGTCGCGTGGCACGAAGGGCATTTGCCTTTTATCATCCGGTCAGGAAGGAAAAGGTTGTCTTTTTCGCAAAAGTATTGTTGTATCTCTTTTTCGTAAATCGCGTCCTTTTCTTTTGCCTGTAAATAAATGAATTCCGCTAATTCCCTGTTTTCTTCGGAATTCGTTGAATAATAATCGTCAAAGCTGATGCGAAAGGCGGTAAAATCACGCAGGTGCTGCGCGTGCATGTGGGTGATCAGCTCTTCCGGGCGTATGCCTTGCTTATTGGCGCTGATCATTATCGGCGTGCCGTGAGTATCATCGGCGCACATATAGTAACAGCGGTGGCCGCGCATGCGCTGGAACCGTACCCAGATATCGGTTTGGATATATTCAACCAGATGGCCTAAGTGGATGTTCCCATTGGCATAGGGCAGGGCGCTGGTAACCAGAATATTACGGTTTGCAGAGGGGGTTACAGCCATTTTTTACGTTTGAAAAAATATAGCATTGATGCGGTGAGCAGTATCATGAAGGCGATTACCGCAGGATACCCAAGAGGGGAGGAAAGCTCCGGCATATGTTTGAAGTTCATTCCGTAAATACTGGCAATAAGCGTTAGAGGCATCATGATAGTAGCGATGACGGTAAGTGTCTTCATGATCTCATTGAGCTTATTGGAGACCACTGAAACATAGGCCTCCATAGCGCCGGTGACGATATCGCGCGAGGTCCCCACGATATCATTGAGTCGTACCAGATTATCATAGATGTTGCGGAAATAGGCGGTGTTCACTGGAGTGATAAATGGATAATCTCCTCGCGCCAACAAAGTTACTACGTCTGCCTGCGGGCCGATGGTGCGGCGCAAGTGGATGATTTCATTTTTAAGGCGAAATATCTTCTCCAAGGTTTCATTCGAAGGATTCTTGAATAGTTCATCACTCATCTCATCGACTTTATTATCGAATTCGGTAATGATGGGAAAATAGCTGTCTACGATGGTGTCCATGAGGGCGTACAAGAGGAAGTCCGCGCCGTTTAAGACGATCGGCGATTGTTTGCGAATGCGTTCTTTACTGACTTCCAAAGGCGCTACCGAGTTGTTGTGCGTGGTAATAAGAAAGTTTTTTCCCAGGCAGAAGTCCAGTTCCGAGGTCTTGATACACCCTTCCTCTTTATCATGCGCTTCCATGGAGAACATGACCAGGAATATGTAATCCTTGAAATTCTCCACCTTGGGCCGTGTGTTGGCCATGATGAAATCCTCGATGGTGAGGGGGTGGAGGCTGAATATATCGGTGAGGATATCGATATCCCGGTCGTCGAAATCCTTCAGGTCTATCCATAGCAGAGTGGCAGGGTCTTTTAATGCCTCGCGCATCTGCTCGGGAGGAACAGAGGTCTTTAATCCACTT